>NZ_OMWD01000005.1 GCF_900314695.1 uncultured Methanobrevibacter sp.
AGCTGTCAACTTCCAATGGACTGATGATGAGTTAAAATATGTGCCTAACCAATACCATAATTATCCTGTTGTTGGTGGGTGGTATGGTTCTCAAGATGGCAGTTATGAGGAATTTATTGCATCCGAACCGGATATTGTAATTGAATCTATCGATGAAGGTGGAGATGGCGATTTGTCAACAGTTAAAGAACGTCAGGATAAATTTGGTAAAATTCCTGTTGTTGCAGTAAATGATACAACAAATGTTGAAAAGATTGGGGAATCAATAACATTTATGGGGGAAGTTGTTGGAGCACAAGACAAAGCAAAAGAGCTCAATGACTTCAACAATAAATATCTTGATATGGTTCATGATAAATCATCTAAATTATCTGACAGCAATAAAAAAACGGTTTATTATGCTCAAGGTGATGACGGTCTTCAAACCAATCCTTCACATTCAACCCATGGACAACTTAT
Source organism: uncultured Methanobrevibacter sp. (assembly GCF_900314695.1). NCBI lineage: Archaea > Methanobacteriati > Methanobacteriota > Methanobacteria > Methanobacteriales > Methanobacteriaceae > Methanobrevibacter > uncultured Methanobrevibacter sp. The sequence goes on from NZ_OMWD01000005.1 coordinate 460, forward strand.
TGATTTGGTCGGTGGAAAAAATGTTGCAGATTCTGTCAGTCAGGGAAATACGACAGCTGGTGTTCAGGTTTCAATGGAACAGGTAATAAGCTGGAATCCTGATAAGATTATTACAAATGATCCTGAATTCTATTCACATGTTTATAATGATTCCAATTGGGGCAAAATCAATGCGGTCAAAAATAAGGAAGTTTACCTGTCACCGCAATCTCCTTTCAAATGGTTTGATAGGCCTGTTGGAGCAAACATGATTATTGGTGTGCCATGGACTGCAAAGGTTCTTTATCCTGATGATTATAAGGACATCAACATGAAAGATGCAACCAAAGAGTTTTATTCCAACTTTTATCATATTGATTTGAGTGATGATGATGCAAAACAAATTTTATTAGATTCAGGACTTAAGGAATCAAATCTGTAGTGGTTTTATGGATAAAGAAACAAAAGAGATTATAAGTATCATACTTTTAATCTTTTTTCCAATAATTTTGTTTTTCGCTTCATTTTTAATAGGGAGATACCCAATAAGTCCCATTGATGTAGTCAATACAATATTGTGTCCAATATTTCCACAATTGGAAGTGAACTCTACAATAACAACAATTGTTTATGAAATAAGGCTTCCAAGGATTCTTGGAGCAATTGTCGTTGGAGCATGTCTTGCAATTTCTGGAGCTGCATTTCAGTCAATATTCAAAAACCCTTTGGTATCCTCTGATTTGCTCGGAGTTTCAAACGGTGCTGGATTTGGGGCGGCATTGGCTATTTTGTTAAGTGGTGCAAACATTGTCACCCAGATATTTGCATTTGTCTTTGGATTGATTTCTGTTGCAACTACTTATTTGATATCAAGAACTTATAAAGCCGGTGGGATACTAGTTTTGGTTTTATCTGGAGTTGCAATATCCGCATTTTTCAATTCATTAATTTCTGCAATTAAGTTTATAGCAGATCCTGATGATAAACTGCCTGAAATTGTATATTGGCTAATGGGCTCTTTGGCTTCCATAAACGCTGACAAATTGCTCATGATTTTAATTCCCGTAATCATCGGCCTTGTGATATTGTTGCTTTTGAGATGGCATATGAATTTGCTTGCAATGGGTGATGAGGAAGCACAGTCATTAGGTTTGAACCCTTCAAGAATACGATTGCTGATAATTGCCGGTTGCACATTGTTAACTTCAGCTGCAGTTTCCATAAGTGGAATCGTCGGATGGGTTGGTTTGATAATACCTCACATGGCACGTATGATTGTAGGTCCTGACAATAGGGTACTTCTTCCGGCTTCTTTGAGTTTGGGAGCTAGCTTCTTATTGTTGATAGATAATATATCAAGGGCAGTCATAGCGATTGAAATACCAATAGGCATTTTAACAGCAATTATTGGTGTTCCAATATTTTTATACTTACTTAAAAGGGGTTATTCAGAATGGTCGTAGATACAAAATTGTTTGAAGTAAAAAATATTTCCTTTTCATATGATGATGAGGAAATTTTTTCAGATATCAGCTTTTGCATTAACCAAGGTGATGTATTATGTATTCTGGGACCAAACGGTACTGGAAAAACCACATTAATCAAATGTCTCAATGGATTGCATGAAATTGGTTCTGGTGAAATTCTCATTAATGGTGAAAATATGAAAAAACTATCATTTAGGGAAATTTCAAGGCATATTGGTTACATTCCTCAATCGCATGTACCTTCTTTTCCATTTAAAGTATTTGACGTTGTGTTGATGGGGAGAGCGCCTTATCTTAATTTAACAGATTCTCCTAAGGAGGAGGATGTTAAAATAGCTGAAGATACCTTAAAAACTTTAGGAATTGAAAATCTGAAAGATAAGGAATATACCAATTTAAGTGGTGGTGAACGTCAGCTGGTGTTTTTGGCTAGAGTCTTATGTCAAAAACCTGACATTCTGATACTGGATGAGCCGACTTCACACTTGGACTTTGGAAATCAGATTAAACTTCTTGAAATTATTGACAATCTGTCAAAAAGTGGATTGGCGATTATAATGTCGTCACATTTTCCTGATCATGCATTTTTAAGCTCAACAAAAGTAGCAATCATGAAAAATAAAAAATTCATAGATTTTGGAGCGCCTGATGATGTTGTAACTGAAGATAACTTAAAAAAGGCTTATTCAATTGATGTTAAATTAATGGAATTGGATGATAAAAGAAAAGTATGTGTACCAATGAAAACAAATTTAAAACTAGATTTATAAGGTGATATTATGAATGAAAAAGATTATGATGAACAATTGGCAAAAGCCCGTGATTTTCACGGCCATATTTGCGGGGGAATTGCAATCGGAACAAAACTTGCAATGTATGGGCTGGAATTGCTTGGAATGCCTTTAAATGAAAGACACAAAAACCTGATAGTATTTTTGGAAATAGACAGGTGTATGTCTGACGCAGTTCAATCAGTAACTGGATGTTCAATGGGTAAAAGAACATTGAAACAAATGTATTATGGTAAATTTGCAGCAACGTTCTACAATCAGGATACTGGCGAAGCCTTAAGAATTACTGATGCAGATGCAAACAAGAAATTCAAAGATGAAGAAACAAAAGATGAAATGATTGCTCGTTTCAGAAGAACTCCTCCTGAAGAGTTGTTCAGTGTTCAAAAAGTAAAAATTGAATTGTCAAGAGGTGATATGCCGGGTAAACCTTACACAACCACATTCTGTTCGGTTTGTGGTGAAAAGGTATCTGACGGTCGCCATAAGCTCATAGGTGGAAAACCTGTTTGCAGGTCTTGTGCTGAAGGTTCCTATTACGAAATTATTGATGAATGATATTGCTATTTTTTATTCATCATAATTTTTCTTATTTTTAAGTTTTAATCAAAATTTTTTATTTAATCTATTAAATACTTATTTTATTTATTTAATTTTACTTATTGGCAATTATTTGTTTATTAATTTATTTTTAAATTATTCATTACGATATGTTTATATATTCATGTTGATTAATATTTAATTGTATAAAGAGTATAGGTCGGAATAATGGATTTAATTGGGGGGTATTTAATAGTAATGCTGGTATTGTTTACAGGCAATATTGCATTATTGATGGGAAACATTAAGATCAACAATTTAAAATTGATTGCAACTTCAATACTTTTTTCTATCGTAGTATTTATAATATTAAATGTCTCTGTTTACTTAAATATATTCATAGTGGATTATTTTAGCTACATTTTTCTAATCATTTCACTCATATTATTTTTCGTAATTTTCTATTTCATTAGAAACAATAACTTCAAACTTGCATTGTACTCTGTTTTGGCATTGTTTATCATTTCATTGACATTGTTCTGTTCACAAACAAGTTTAAATTATTTAGAAATGATTTTATATTCTTTATGTGTATTTATTATATTATTTGTTGTTTATCAACTTTCAAAATTATTGCATCATGCAAAAAGGCAATATTCTGTAATAATTGGGGAGTATATGTGCTTATTTTCTATATTGACATTAATTTTTGCATTGACATATAACTCTACTTTAAATTTGGATTATTCGATGTTCAGTCCATTTTTAATTTTAACTCCTACATATCAGTTAATTTATGTTATTATCGCAATTATTGCTGTTTTGGTCATTGGTGTGTTCATAAATGATAGTAAAGGAGGAAATTCATGATAATTCAAGGAACTGAAACGTTAACTTCATTAATTCACATTTTATCCGAAAGCCTTTTAACTCCTGTTATTGTATTGCTTGTAATTTCAATTGTGATTGTTATTTTGTCTTTCGGTGGTTTAATTAATGAATATATTTCTAGAAAACCAATCAAATCTAAAGATTTGGAAGATTTGATAAGGAAAATTTCTTTTTCAACTAATGTCAATCAGATGAAAGAAGAGATTGCAAATAGTAATCTGTTTGATTATCAAAAGGAAGTTTTGACAAGAATTGCAGATAATTATGATATTGGTCCTGATGCAAGAAAAGCGTTAGCCAGTGAATTAATCTCTGCTCAAGAAACTAGATTGATTAAAAAAACTAATAAGACTGATATATTGGTTCGTGTGGGTCCTAGTTTGGGTCTTTTAGGTACATTAATTCCATTGGGTCCTGGACTTGCTGCATTAGGCAGTGGAGATATTGCAACTCTTGCAGAATCTTTGACAATTGCTTTTGATACTACTGTTACTGGATTGACTGTAGGTGCGCTTTCTTTTTTAATTTCAAAATATAAAAAGCAATGGTATGAAAGCGAATTGATTGATGTTGAAACTGTTGCTGAAGCGGTGCTTGAAACTATAAACAAATGGTGATTTGGATGCTTAGAAAAAGAAGAAGAATTTCGGAATCTGTTGATGATGATCCGATGAGTGGTTTAAATAACCTTTCAGATGCAATGCTAGTCCTTGCTTTAGGGTTTTTGATTTTTGCAATCATGGCGTTGGCTGTCAATCCGGATATGATTACTCAAACTCAATCAACTAAAGATGTTTCAACAGCAGACACATTTTCCCAAAATTACACTAATGCTAGTGGGATGGAAGACAGTGGATACAGTGAAGTTGGAAAAGTATATCAGGATCCGACTACCGGCGAACTGGTAATGGTGTCGAGCTAATATTTAGGAGTAATTTTGCTCCTAAACTATCATTTCATATACATGTCATTAATTTTAAATATTTTTTTTCAAGCAAGGTACAATAATTTTAATGTGGGATATTTTTAAAGTCGATATTGAAGGTATTTCATATCAAATAATTAATCGATAATTTGGTTTAATTAATTTTGGAACCGCACTCGCTACATGTTTTTGTTTGGAATTTTACAACTCCTCCACATTCTGGACATGACCATTTTTCCATATCTTGCACCATCATTTTGCCGATTCCTGTTGTCTTAATGCGTTTGGCACTTTCAAGTGTGTTTAAATCATGCCTTTTGACATATTTTTTTGAGTGCTTTTTCATTATGGGGCATGGAAACTCACTGCATCTGCCACAATAGCTGAAATTCTTTTTATCAAAGCAATTTTTTATTTTACACTTTAAACTGGCTTTGCTTTTCCCATCATCACCTATTAAGCATCCTGCACATGGATTTTGATATTTTTCACAGCTAATGCAATTGATGCCGCATGGTGCAAGTAATTTTGAATCGATTTCATCAGGCATTTTCATAAGTTAGTCCTCCTTAAGAAAGTTATATACATAATTTTAAGGTTTGTTAAATTTAAAATTTTCTTTAAAGGGTAATTTTTTCTTATTTTTACGATACCTTTATAAATACATAAAACAAATATTTGATTACTGTTATTTTATAGCAGTGCTAAAATACTTTTTTTGGGGATAAGTTCCCATATGGATGTGGCCCTTGTGGCTGAACAAAAAGGTGTTATTTATGTATAAATATATTAGAGACGCATGGAAAAACCCTGATGAGTCTTACGTACGTGAACTCATGTGGGAAAGAGCTCCTAAATGGAGAAGACAAAAAGCAGTTCAAAGAATTGAAAGACCAACTAGACTCGACAGAGCTAGAAGTTTAGGTTACAGAGCTAAAAAAGGTTTCGTTTTAGTAAGAACCAGAGTAAGACGTGGTGGAAGAAGAAAAACCCGTCACTTCAACGGTCGTAAACCTAAAAGAATGGGTGTAAACAAAATTACCCAAGCAAAATCCATTCAAAGAATTGCTGAAGAACGTGTAGGCAAAAAATACCCTAACTTAGAAGTTTTAAACTCTTATTGGGTATGGTCTGACGGTAGATATAAATATTATGAAGTAATTTTAGTAGATCCACAAAGTCCTTCTATCATTAATGATAAAAAAATCAATTGGATTTGCTCCAAAAAACACACTAACAGAGCTCTCAGAGGCTTAACTAGTGCTGGTAATAAAGGACGTGGAATCAAATCTAAAGGAAAAGGCTCAGAACAAGCTAGAAGAAGAAAAATTTAATTTTTCTTCATTCCTTTTTGATTAAAATGATTCATAATATAAAATTCAGGGCTTTCGTTTATGAAAATGAAAGTATTGATGAAATAACTCAATCTATTTTAAATATTCTTCCTGAAGCCGATATTGAAGCTGAAGAGGCTGAAGGATTGCTTGAAGATAAAATAATAATTTTATCTGGTGTTGTATCCAAAAAAAGATACACAAAGACTTTTTTTAAAACACTTTTGGACAGTGTTGATTTAGAAAAATTGAATGATGATTTAGAGCTTAAAATCGATGAAAAAGGTAACTGGTTTTTAAGATTCGATAAGGATGATGCTCTTGATGAAAAATGGACAATTCTGGATAAGGGTGATGCGATTCATCTTAAGGTTAAAATTGCTGCATTTCCTGCAAAAAAACAGATTGCAGTTGACAAGGTGCGCGAAGCTATTGAAAGCCATTCATGATTATTCATTTAAATGTGGTAGTTGCAATTTCTAAGCCGCATTCATCAATCATATTTAAAATTTCTTTAAATATTTCATATTTTAAAATATCGTTTGTTACAAGACTGTTTGCACCTGCATCGAGGTAATATTTACCATATTCCAGTTTATATTGGGAAAGTGGAACTGTAATGGTAATTTTTGGATACATTATACGTGTAATTGCAATTGTCTTTAGATGTTCCATAAGGGGGATAATCTGCTCTTCTTTGGTTGGAAGATCTGGGTATGTATTGTAATTTATGATAGGTATTTCTTCAAGTGTTCTATAATTGCTTAAAAATCTTAGATGTTTTAATCTATCTGGAATCTCTTCTCCAATTCCCAAAACTAATCCTGATGATAATCCTATTCCGTTTTTGGAAATGTTTTGACAAAGTTTAATTCTTTGAGTTAATGTGTCTTTTGGATGATTGTTTAGGAATACTTCATTATTCACTGTTGATAGGTTACAGCAAATTGTATCAACACCTATATTGGACAATTCTTCAATTGATTCAAATGAAAATTCTCCGCTTATGCTTACATGTGTCTTTAGGTTTGTATTTTCCTTAACAAGTTTACAGGCATTTATAACGTCTTCATCAGTTTCATATTGTCTAAAAAAATTCACTCGAGGAATATCCAATTCTTCGCTTCTTTTAATACATGCTAATAACTTTTCGCAAGTTTTATCTTTAATTGATAATGTTGGAGTTAATAAGACTTTTTTAGAGTATTTGTCTCGAATGGTTTTGGCTGAATTTAGCAATTGATTTATCTTATTTTCATCTTCGAGTGTAAGCAATTTTTCATAGTCTAAACTGGAAAGGTTTTTTCCTTTTTGACATTTATCCAAAATTGCATCGACCATATAAAACACCTGCTTTTTATTTTATTCTTCGTAATTTATTTCAATTTTTAAAATAATGTAATCTCCAATTGTTGCAATATCTTCGTAATTAATTTTGGTGATATTTGTACTAGATAGTATGTTCTTTTTCAATGCAATGTCTAAAGTTTTTATTTCACCTGTTTCATTGTCAAAATCTGCATTATCTATTCTTCCAATATCATTTGCATTTTTGTCTAATACTTGTTTTAAGAAAAGTTCTTTGATTTTCATGTTTTCACCTAAAGTTATAATTACTTTTTTTAACATATAATTTAATAGTAATATTATTTTGAATATTATTTAATTTAAACTTTTTTCATTTATAAAGTTATGTATGATTAAGGTGATATTTTGGAAAAACAAAGTAAATATTTAATAATTATACTTTTGGCCTTTGTAGTATGCATTAGTGTTTTCTGGTACCAATATAATAATAATGTTTCAACATTTATAATGATTAATGAGACAGAAGTGGCTCAAAATGGAAGCTTTTCAGGGATGTTGGTGGATGCTTATGGTCAGGGTGTAGCAAACAAGACAATAACTTATCATAAGCCAGGTTATCAAATGGGAACTTTGGTTGATGTAACAACAAAGGATGATGGTAGTTTTACAATTGATAATGCACAATATCTAGCCAATGCAAGTGATGGAAACTATTATGGTGATTTCACATTTGCTGGTGATGGTAAATACAAGGAATGCAGATATGAAGGTAATGTTACTGTCGTTGCCAAGTGAAATCATGTCATGTCGGCTTAAGCACTTTATCTTAAATGTGCAAGAATACCAGGACTTCCTTAAGTCATGATGAATTGCACTAATGTAGGCACTACTTTTCTAATGCTTTTTGATGAAATTTAAATAATAAGATAACAAAAATAATAAATGACAATGATAAAATCAAATTAAACTTTTTCAAAGATGACCAAGTTTAAAAAGCAATATTAATTAAATATTTCTGAACCTTTGGGGCAATGGGGATTGCACGGTAATCCTATACTCATAAGAGTATACGGCTCGTGAAGTAAGAATCCTCAAATCTATAAAGTTGAGGTAGTTCAATTCAAGTTCGGATGGTTAAATATCAATATTTAGTGAGATAAAGGGAATGGCATTATGAGTATAGAAAAAGATCAAAATGAAACAGTAACTGGAAGAATCAGAAAGATGTTTTCATTATCAGAGGATTCGGCATCATATAAGGAAATCCGCACACGTCTCTTGGATGGTGGGCAAGTTACCGGAACAAATATGTGTGTTCTTGTATGTGCAATGGTAATTGCTTCTGTTGGTCTCAATATGAGTTCAACAGCAGTGATAATTGGTGCAATGCTGATATCACCTATAATGGGAAGTATTCTTGCTTCCGCATATGCAACAGTGTCTGGAGATTATCCTCTTCTTCGAAAACATGCGTTGGGTTTTGGTGTGCAGATTGTAATCAGTGTTTCTGCAGCAATGATTTATTTTTTCCTCTCTCCGGTTAAAGAACCAACAGTAGAATTGCTTGCAAGAACATCCCCTACTTTTTTTGATGTTCTAATAGCATTCTTTGGTGGACTTGCAGGAATCATCGGACAAACTCGTGATGACAAAGTGAATACTGTTGTTCCAGGTGTTGCAATTGCAACTGCTCTTATGCCGCCTTTATGTACCTGTGGCTATTCGATTGCAAATGGAAGATGGGATATGCTCCTTGGAGCAGGATATCTATTTATTCTCAATGCTTATTTCATTTTCTTGTCAGCGGGAATTATTCTTAGTGTTTTGAAAATTCCAAAAAATAAGGATATTACACAAAAACAATGGAAAATACTTCGTTGGAGAATGGTCCGTAATACTATTATCATTGCGTTACCAAGTATCATTGCGGTTTATGCGATGATTCAATAGTACTGTATTTTGGATTACTTTCAGGTTAACAACTAATGTTAACTTATTTTCTTTTTTTTCTTTGGCAAAATGATAATTTTTTTAATACATTAAGTCAATATTTTTAATCATGAAAAGGATTTTTAAATTCATTGAAAAATATTTTTTCATAATAGTCTTGCTGGCTGTTGTTATTTCTTTAATTTATCCAAATGCATTTCTATGGGTTTTAGGTAATTTCAATGGCATAAATATATTGAATTTGCTTTTGGGTATAGTTCTTTTTACAATGGGAACTACTTTAAAATTAGGGGACTTTGTTAATGTATTTAAAAATCCAAAAGAGATTACTGTGGGTATTTCGGCACAATATGTTATAATGCCTATTATTGCATTTCTTCTTGCAAGAGTCTTCTCTTTAAATGATGCATTAACAGTCGGGCTTATTTTAGTCGGAACTGTGCCTGGAGGAACTGCTTCAGATGTCATCACATTTCTTTCCAAGGGGGATGTGGCATTATCTGTGTCTTTAACTGCAGTGTCTACTGTTATTTCACCAATTTTAACTCCATTGATTACTTTATTGCTAATAGGCAATCAAATTAATTTCAATCCTGTTGACATGTTTATTTCAATTATTGAAATTGTCATTATTCCAATTATTTTAGGAATACTGTTAAATTACAGATTCCCTGATTTCTGTGAGAAGTTGAAAGATTATTTACCAGGAATATCTTCAATTGTAATTTGTTTGATTGTTGCAGGTGTAATTGGTGTTAACAAACAAGCTATCTTGACATCTTCTGCAATAATAATTATTGTTATTGTTCTGCAATATTTCCTTGCAATGTTTATTGGATTTGGAGTTGGCTATTTGGCGGGAATGGATAAGAAACAGATTATTACTGTGGCCATTGAGTTGGCTTTTCAAAATTCTGGATTGTCTACAGGTCTTGCAAAGACTCATTTTCCAAACTTGTCTCAAGCAACGGTTCCGGGTGCACTCTATTCTGTTTGGCAGAATCTTGCAGGATCAATTCTTGCATATGTATTTAGAAGATATCTATGATTTGTTTTTGTTGATTTTTTAGATAATTTTAAGTCTTAAACATTCATTTCATTATTCGGAATCATTTTCATCAAAAAAACTTTATTACGATTAAATTATAAATATTATATTTAGCATTTATTTCAATAGTCTTTTTTTTTTGCTGTTGTCATATAATTGCGGACAATATTTTTTAATAATTAAAAGGAGATTGATTATGAATTATATGAAAGTTCTTGGAATTTTATATATAATATTGGGTATAATTTTCATGGTTTGCCCAATAGTTAGTGCAGAAGTGGTGTCTCTGATTGCAGGAATATCATTGATGGCATTTGGATTCGCCGCTATTATTGATGGATTTTCTGCACAGAGTCGAGCGACACATCTTTCAGCACTTAAAATATTGCTTGGAATTTGTGCAGTAATATTTGGATTACTATTTGTTTATAAAATAGACGCATTATCTTTCCTCGTTGCATTCCAATTTTATTTAATTTCATTTGTAATGATATTGATTGGTATAATTGGTGTTTTGTTAGAATCCGAAACAATGTCAAAAGTTGCAGCTGCTTTGATTTTCATCTTAGGTATAATATCTTTTTTCATTGCAACATTCGCAATCGCACAACCGTTATATACTGCAATTCTAGTTGGAATATGTCTGATTATGGAAGGTATAATTTGTTTTGCAACAGATGTTACTGAAATAAACTAATTTCGTGTTGAACCTCCCTCTGGAAGGGAGGATTCAAAAACACTTTGAAATGCCTCAGTCAATGATGTTGGGGATTTTTTAATCATGAATTCTATGCTTTAAAGAGTATAGAATTATCGTACTTTATTTTTTGTATATTTTTGCCATACTTTATCGTCATCACTTGCTGAAACCTTATTGTCAGCCATTACTCCAACCAGATCATGGGCTATGTAAGGTTCTTCAAGATAATTCATGTCTTTTGAGGATAATTTTAAATTCACTGCATTAACTGCACCATCTACATGATGCATTTTAGTTGCACCGACTATAGGTGAGGTAACTTTTTCTAAAAGCCAAGCAAGTGAAACTTCAGTCATTGAAACATCATATTTTTCTGATATTTCATTTACTCTTCTGATTATTTCTAAATCTTGTGTTTCTGTGTTTTGATATTTCAGTTTTGCATAGAAATCTTCCTGTAATCTTTTAGAATCTTCACCAGGCAACCTTGAGAGCCTTCCGGATGCAAGTGCGCTGTATGGGGTTAATGCAATATTGTCAGTTTTACATAATGGGAGCATTTCACGCTCTTCTTCACGAAAAATTAGATTGTAATGGCCTTGAATGGATACAAATTTACTAAAATCATTTATTTCAGCTAAGGCATTTGCTTTTGCAAGTTGCCAAGCGAAACAATTGGAAATACCAATATATCTAACCTTTCCTTCTTCAATCACTTCGTTTAGACCTTCCAGAATATCATAAAGGGGAGTATTGTAATCCCACATGTGATAAATGTATAAGTCTATATAATCCATTTGAAGATTGTCCAGGCTTTTGTTTACAAGATTATGGATATGTTGCTGACCTGAAACATTGTTTTTAATGTCTTCTTCAGTTCTAGGCAGGAATTTGGTTGCAATTACAATATCTTCACGATTGGCATGCTCGTCAATTGCTTTTCCAAGATATTGTTCAGAAGTGCCGTTCTGATAACCGATTGCGGTATCATAAAAAGTTATTCCATTCTCCAATCCTTTTTTAATCACTTCAATTGATTCTTTTTCCGGTAATGTCCAGGTATGCATTCCTATTGTTGGATCGCCAAAACCCATACATCCCATACACACTCGACTAACATTAAGGTTTGAATTTCCAAGTTTAATATATTTCATGATTATTATTTTTTAAGAAATTACTTTAAAAACATTGTTAATTAAATTTTTACCAAAATCATGATTTAGGGTTCAATTTGGTAAATGCAGCAGAAAATCCAACAATGATGATTGTAATGATTATATCCACTATTATTTCAAATGAGTTATTATTATTAAATAAGTCTACTAGTCCAAATGCCCAAATACCAATTAATAGGATAGGTAATAAATATTTTAATGTGAAAATCCATGTTTTTCCAACTTTTAAAGTTGAAAATTCATTCAATACTGGAATGACTTTTTCAACACCATAAAACCATCCGAAGATTATGACTTGAGCACCGATTAAGATTAATATTCCAAAATTATTTACAAATATATCCACTATTTCCACTAAATAACTGCTGATTCCTGTTGAAAAAAGAATGGCGCCTGCACATGCAACAATTGTAAGTATTGTAACTCCTTTTTTCCGGCTCCATCCAAATTTATCACATAAGGATGAAAGCAAAGGTTCAAAGAGTGCAAAAGAAGATGTAAATCCGGCAAACAATATGGATAAAAATAATAATGGGGCAATAATATGTCCCATCATTCCCATTGTGTTGAATATCTGTGGGAATATGATAAATATCAATCCTGTACCTTCACTAATTAGTTCATCCATAGGTATTGAAGAGTTTAAAGACATATATCCAAGTATTGAAAATACTCCAAAAGCTATGAAAATCTCATATAATGTGTTTGTAACAACAACAATCAACACTTCATCCACCAATTTAGTATTTTTAGGCAGATAACTTGAATATGTATATACCATTGCCTGTCCAATGCTTAAAGTAAATATGGTTTGCCCAAATGCTGCAAGCCAAACATTTATGTTTAAAAGTGCTGACCAATTTGGGTTAAGCAATGTGGTTACTCCCATGTGAAAACCGGGTAAAGTAAATGCATAAACAAGAATAAAAATCATTATGATAAATAATAATGGCATTAAAATGGTAGATAGTTTACCGATTCCCTTATCTACATCTTTAATAGATACTGCCCAAAAGATTGCCCATAATATTAATGTACAAATAAGTGTGGGCAATATTATTGTAGTTGAGGAGGATAAATTTGAACTTCCTCCAACATAACTTGTAAAAAATGATGAGGGGTCATTTCCCCATCCAAAATTAAAGCTATTTAACAGATATGCAAAGTCCCAACCTAAAATAACCATATAATAAATCACGACGATGAATACAGATAAAACCACCATCCATGCTATAATTTCAAATTCAGGACGAATATTGTACATTAAATTGGAAAAACTTCTTTTAAAACTAAATCCCAGTCCATATTCTAAAATTAAAAAGGGAATTCCCATAATTAAAATTGCAACTATATATGGTATAAAAAAAGAACCTCCTCCATTGGAATACAGTACATAACTGAATCTCCAGATATTTCCTATTCCTATGGTTAGGCCTATCATGGCTATTACGAATGTTAATATTGAATTCCATTGAGAGTTTTTGTTCATTTTTTTCCATCTTCGTTAATGGGGGTTGTTGTATTCTTTTTAAAAATATTGCAATAATATGTTTTATTGGTGAGGTTATTTATAATTTTTCAACTTGTATATAATTAGTATAATATTATTATCCAACTTATTTAAGTCGGAAAGGGGTCAATGATGATTAGTTATGAGATTATGTATTTAAATTTGAATTTTTAATTTTGTCCTTATCATCAATAAATATTATAGTCAAAATAAGCATGACAATATGTAGAATAAGTAAAATCAATGAAGTCTGATTGAATGCCACAACTGAAGCGGAATTGTGGCCTATTGCACCTCCAGCCAAAATAGCCACTATAACAACTACCATTGATGAGCCGATTGCAGCAAAAATCTGTCTTAATGTATTGTTGACTGCAGTTCCATCCTCGACTTTATCTGATACCATTGTCAAAGTCCATGTTGTGGCGGGCATCAGAGCCAAACCTACTCCAATATAACGGATTGACTGAGTTATGGTCATAAATTCAAATGAAGAGTCCTGAGTATAGAACATCATGGCTGCGAATCCTATTATGGAAATTATGCATCCCATAATAAGAACCTTTTTGATTCCTATTCTATTTGTAAGTAATGGACCTATGATATTAAAGACGATTATCAATAATCCGCCCGGCAGGAGTACTGAAGCGGAAAAGATTGCTGAATTGTAAGCTATTCCTTGAATGAATAATGGGAGAAGTGCGGTGCATCCATTCAGGCATGAATAGAGAATGCAGATAAATATTGTTCCCACCATGAAATAATTGTTTTTGAGTATGGATAAGTTAATCAAAGGCTTATTTAATTTTGATTGGCATTTTACAAATAGAATTAAAGTTATAATTCCGATTATTATTGGCAAAATTACCATGTAATGTGTAAATCCATAATCAGCAACATTTGTAAAACCAAGCATTATGCCTGCACATCCAATTATGGACAATACAACAGACAAATAGTCAAGAGGATAATCTTCAGTAGGAGTATCGTCTTTTACAAATACTACTCCTAAAACCAAAAGGATTATTGTGGCTATTGTGAAAAATGAGAACAATTCTCTCCAGCCATATAAAGCTATGACGAATCCTCCTAAAAAAGAACCAATGACTGGAGCTATTGCAATTACCAAACCATAAAGTCCCATATATGTCTGCCATTTTTCTTCAGGCATGGATCTCAAGAGCAAAATTTGAACATATGGCATTACAATACCGTTTCCAATAGCCTGGAGAATCCTACCAATAATCAAAACAATTAGGGAAGTTGAAAAATAACATATGATTGACCCTATGAGGAATATAAACAATGAAAAGAAGAATATTGATCTTGCACTAAATCTGCGTGATATAAAAGCACTTAATGGAATCATGACTCCAACAACAAGTAGAAATGCTGAATAGGACCACTGTGCTTGTGTTGATGAGACGGAAAAGTCACTCATTAAATAAACGAAACCTGTTGTAATAATCGATTGGGCTATACATACTAAGCTTGAAGCTAAAATGAACAAGACCAACAGTTGCATCTTATTGTTTAATTGGATATTCATTTTTTCACCAAATTGTATTGTAATTATTTTTCTATTTGGGCTTTATTTATAATTTTGGGATTTTTTTTTTGAAATGTGTTTAAAAGGAATGAAAAGGAATATTTGTTAGATTTGAATGTCATTACAAGTAGTATTTTTTTAATTGATGATGTGATAACCAATATTTTTTTATATAATCTTGAACAGAAATTTAAGTATTGATTAAATTATTATCAATTTGAGGAGGTATTTTTATTAAATCAAAACTAATTGTTGTTGCATTGAGTCTATTTGTTTTAATCAGCCTATCCTGTGTAAGTGCAGCTGATGACAATCAAACAGACATTAATGCACAAGTTTTTGATGTTAAGGTTGAAGAAACATTAACGGATGTAAGTACAGATGAGGGTAATTTTACGACTTTAAATGAGTTAATTTCCCAATCTGAAAATGAATTAACACTAGATAAAAATTATAAATTTAATCCATCAACTGATAAAGATATTGATGGATTTACAATTGCTAAGGATAATTATGTTGTTGATGGGAAAGGCCATACTATAGATGGTTCCAATCAAGTGAGGATATTTATTTTCACAGGATCAAATATTACTCTTAAAAATCTCAATATAATCAATGCTAATGGTACTAACGGCCCTGCAGCTTATTTTGCTTCTTTAGCAATGATTGATAATTGTAGTTTTATTAATAATACTGCTACTAATCAGGGTGGTGCGATTTATATTAATAATTCAATTTCTAATTGTAAAATCAACTCTACATTCATTAATAATAGTGCATATCAAGGTGGTGCAATATTCTTTAATGGTGAAACTGATAACAACAAAATTGCGGGATATTTTGATGGTAATGAGGCTGAAAGGATTGGTGGAGCATTATGTTTCCAAGCTAAAGCATCCAATAACATAATTTCTGCCAAATTTAATAATAATCGTGCAAATAGTGCCAGTGGTGGAGCAATCTTTTTCCGTGATCTTGCTGATGGCAATCAATTTGAAGGTATTTTCACAGCTAACTATGCAAATCAGGGTGGAGCAATCTTCTTTTACAATAAAGCAAACAATAACAGATTTAACAGTGATTTCAAATCTAATATGGCTAATACATCTGGAGGTGCAATTGTTTTCTTTGGAACTACAGATGGCAATAATTTCACTGGATCTTTCATCAACAACTCTGCTTGGGGTATAAGTTCAGGTGATAGTGTTGGTAACGGTGGAGCAATAACCTTCACTAACATATCAAGTAATTGCGTATTTGCTTGTGATTTCATTAACAACACTGCTGCTAAACATGGTGGAGCAATAAACTACAGGCAAACTCCGCAGGGTATTGCATTTAATGGTAATTTCATCAACAACAAAGCATCATATGGTGCTGGAATCAATTTCTTTGAAAGTATGGAAAATGTGGTATTTAATGGTGAATTCAATGGCAATACTGCTTATCAAGGCGGTGCGATTTTTATTAATAATTCCGTTTCTAATTGTAAAATCAATTCCACTTTCATTAATAATAGTGCATATCAAGGTGGTGCAATATTCTTTAACAATGAAACTGATAATGTTATAATTAATGGTTATTTTGATGGTAATGAGGCTGAAAGGATTGGTGGAGCATTATGTTTCCAAGCTAAAGCATCCAATAACATAATTTCTGCTGAATTTTATAATAATAAAGCAAATAGCGCCAGTGGTGGAGCAATCTTTTTCCGTAATCTTGCTGAAGGCAATCAATTTGAAAGTGTTTTCAGAGGTAACAATGCAGTTTATGGTGGAGCAATATTTTTCTACGATAAAGCAAACAATAATAGATTTAACAGTAATTTTGACTCCAATGTAGCTAATTCCACTGGTGGTGCTATTGTTTTCGTCAATACCACTGATAACAATAATTTCACTGGTCTTTTTGTCAATAATGCTGCTTTAGGTGAAGGATCTGGTGATTTGAATGGTAATGGTGGTGCTATGACCTTTAGGGATGTTTCAAGCAATTGTGTATTTACTTGTGATTTCATTAACAACACTGCTACCAATAATGGTGGTGGAGTGAACTATAGGCAAAATCCATATAACATTACATTTAACGGTAATCTTATTAATGTTACAATCAATGGGGTAGATATTGTCTCCGTAAATGATAATGCAACCCTCACATTAATTAATGCTGTTCCTGCACAATTAAAAAATATCAATGTTTCCAATATTACTTATGGAGAAACTGTAAAGATTTCTTCAGATGTTGTTGATGAAAATAATGTGCCATTAAATAATGGAACTCTCTCTGTTATTATCAACGGAAAAACATATTCTGCTGATGTATCTAATGGAACTGCAACTATCAAAATTTCAAATTTGAATGCAGGAAACTATAATGTTGATGTGAAATATCGAGGAAATGGACGGGTCTTTATTTCATCCGTTGCATTCAGTGTATCTAAACAGGGTGCAGCAATTTCTGCTAAAAATAAGGCATACATCATTAACTATGGTGGAAAATACAGTATCATTCTTAAAGATGCAAAAGGTAAGGCTATTGCTGGTAAAAAGGTTTCATTCAAATTAAATGGCAAAAATATAGGTTCAGCTAAAACTAATGCCAAAGGTGTTGCAACAATTAGCTTGACTGCAAAAATCCTAAAGGCGCAAAAAGCAGGTACTAAAAAACTTGTCATTAAATTTGCAGATTCAAATTATAATACTGTATCAAAAACTGTAAAGATAACAATAAATAAGGAAAAGACAAAAATTGTCGCTAAAAACAAAGTGTTCAAAAAGGCTAAAAAAGTAAAAAAATATACAATAACCTTGAAGAACAGCAAAAATAAGGCAGTTAAGAAAGTTCTTGTTACCTTAAAGGTTAAAGGTAAACTTTACAAGGCAAAAACAAACAGCAAAGGTAAAGCAACCTTCAGTCTTAAAAAGTTAACCAAAACAGGTAAATTTACAGCAGCAATTAGATTTAAAGGAAACACACTTTACAAGCCAACCCTTAAAAAAGTTAAAATCACTGTGAAAAAATAGAATCTTATTCTATTTTTTCTACTTATTTTTTTTAATTTCTGTTTTAATGTATTATGTATTAATTAATCTCATTTCAGATGACATATACAAAATATGAAATAGTTATAGATAAAAAATAGCTATTAATATTGATAAAAAAATAAAAAAATTGCAAGAAAAACTTGCAAATAATAAAACTATAGATTTATTTTTCCATTTTTTTAAATGATTTAATAATGTCTTCAATGCCTTTTCCTTCTGATGCAGCATCAAATACGTCTTTGATTACGTCTAAAATATTGTGTTTATGCTCAGGAGATTCAGAAGTTTTTGAACTGCCAACAGCTAAATCAATATCTTCTGCTTTCACAGTTTTTCTATTTGCATATTTTGTATATACAACTGCTTTTTTAGACACATCTTCTGCGTAATCTTCTAAAAATTCAACTAATGCATCTACTGCATCAGCACTTACTCTTTCAGCACCAGCTTCTTGAATAATTCTTTTTACAGGAGCCTTAGGAATTGCCATATTTTTCACATCCGTTATGTAGCATTGTATTATTATATCAACTATGCAATATTAAAACTTTGCCCATTTTTACTTATTTGTCACTTATTTTTCATATAAAAAAGATATAACTTAAAAAATATTCATATAACTTGGATCTTTCAAAAATTTGTTGTTTTTTCTAAATTGATTTTCGATTGCAGTTTTAAATTAGATTTTTGCGATATATTCGTTTTTAAACGCCTCGTTTAGTTTTGAATGTTTGTTTTTTAGGTTTTGGCTTTGTTTTTGAATGGTATTTTTAATTTTCTTATGGGAATCATTCATTCATAATCTTCACAAAACCTTCCAAAGGATAACGAATGTCCTAAACGACAATAATATTCAACATACCCTTCACTATCAAAATCACCAACTATTCCTCCTCCACTGTCCATAAATTCTTCGTAGCAGTGTCTGCAATTCAAGTTACAATAGTTCCCATGAGCTATTTCATTCTTTTCTATTTTTTTACTATGAATTTCTTTTTCTTTTTTGATTTTAGCTTTTTTTTGTTCTTTGTTCGCTTTTTCTAATTCTATTTTTATGAAGTATTTAATTTCTTCTTCATTCATTTCTTCTTTTTTATTGATTAACTTATTATTTAGATTATATTTGATGGAAAATACATATTTTTGACTAATATTGTTTTTTATTATTTCCGATTTGATTTCTTCTGATTCAAATATTTCATCAATTGTTTTTAATTTTTTCTTTTTTTCTTCTTTTTCTTTAGCTCTTCGGGCTCTGTCTTGTTCTATGCTATCGTAAACTGATTTTAATAAATGTTTACTCTGTTTCATATCAGATTTATCTATTTTTGCCCCACAGTTAGTGCAAAAATTATCTTCTTTTTCTAATTTTGTCCCACATTCAATACAAAAATTACCGTCTTCTTTTATTTTTGTCCCGCAGTTAGTGCAAAAATTATCCTCGTTTCTTATTTTGGTTCCGCAGTTAGTGCAAAAATTGGCCATATTACACACTTCTCAAATTAGTCTTCTTAAACAAATTTCAGTTAAAAAAATTATTTATATGTTGTTATGTTTTTCAATTTTTTCATTCTTGGAATTTCGTTCGAAAGAATCTACGGTAAAACATTCTATACATTATAAGAATAATGAAATATAAAATATTGTTATGAGATTTAATTTGCTTTTTAACATGGTTTTGTGAACTTATGATGCTTTTCAAAACATTGGATGAGTATTGATAAAATATTTTGGAGGAGATGTCATGATTAGTGATGAAGAAAAAGCGAAGATCAAAGATGATATAGTGAACAAAGTAAATTCTGTTTTAGAAAAAAACAATGAATCATTTAGATTGGACAAAGTAAATGTTCTCAACAAAAACGAAACAGTTAAATTCATGGGAAATTATAGAGTTTATGACAGAAAAAATTACAATGCTGTTTCAAGAGAGATTAATAATTTCTTAAAGCAATACGGGGATGTTGATATAAAATCTAAAAAAATCAGAGACAGTGGCATGAAATTTACTGCTGTAAGTTTCAATTTCGAACTATGAGATTTTAAGAAAGACCTATTGAACTGTTGATGTTGAATCAAAAGATTATTATGAAGAATTACATAGATAATAGATGCCACAATCACACAAAAGAAATTTAGCATAATGGAAGAATATGCAATCCGATAATGATTCAAAAAATGGATTGATTGATAAAGAAATCATGAGCAAACATTTTGACAGTTCCTACTTATTTATATATGATGATTTTTAAAAATAATTCCATAGTCCCGTAGGGTAGCGGCAATCCTTTTGGGCCCTGGACCCAAAGACAGCGGTTCGACTCCGCTCGGGACTACTTAATTATCCATTTATCTTAATATTTTTATTTCTTTTTTCTATATGTACTAAATTTTTTAGTACATCTTATATTATTATATTTTTAGCAATACTTACAAAAATTTAATTCAACTCATCTACATAACAGAGTTTTTCAAATTTAGTTTCAGATTTCAAAATGGATGATGTTATGTCAAAACTTAGCGTTAAATGAAAATAAAAAGTGGCTATTATATATAACGAAACTGGAATCGTCCTCATTGCTATACACTCCATATTATGATGTGAATGAAGCTATAAATATTCTTAAAAAAGGATTAGAAATCGTTTGGACGACAGTGCAATAAAAAATTTTCCAAAAAAATACTTTAATTTTTTTGGTTTGCGAATCCCCGTCATCCGCACGATAGGGAGGTTTATTTTTGCCATCCTATTGCTTTTAATATGAAATATATTATGGCACAAATAATGGTAGTTGCTATAAAACAAATTATAGGATTTAAATATCCAAATTGAGGGTTAATAATCCATAAAACCATTAAATGCAAAATATAAATTAAAATATATAATTTTCCACCGATAAATTCAGTTATTTTAAAATTAAGTGTATCTGGATTTTTTACACACCATATGAAAATGCAGACTGAAACTATGATGGTTCCTATATATACATCTAATTTTCCCACTACTATAACTTTTAAAATTGTTAATAACAGACCGAATATTCCAAATGCTATTAAAAATGAATTAGAAATCTTTTCTGTTAAAATATCTTTTTTATCATGAATCAGATATCCTAAAGTGAAAAATGGCAATCCCATAAATAAAAAATTTCGATAATACTTAAGTGTTAAAAAAGATAGTTCCACGCTTTTGTATCCAAAAAATTCACCAATAAATAAAGTAAGAAATTCACCAATAACTAAACTAAATATTATCAGTATTGGGATAATTTATATAATGTATTTGGTTTTACTTGAAGCTTGATTAAAACGTAATAAATAATAAAACAATAAATTAAAACCAATAAAAACCATAAATGATGGAGTCCAAATGGTGTAACATTAAATATTATTAATTAAAATTATTTTGAGGAGAGTTGTTATATGAAAACTCATGCGATAGTTGTATAACTTTTGTTATCTCTACACTACTTTTTTTAGAATTCATGATAATTGAATATTTTCATCTATGCTGGAGAAAATGATCGGCTGGAACGCCAAATCATGTACCATAACTTGAGCCAAAGATATTAATGCAACTATTGTTCTGTTATTGGAAAAGTTGCAGTGTAAGATACTAAAATTATTACAAACAATCGATGAAAAGCAATTATTGTCACGCCAATGTCGATATGAAATTACTTTAAAAGTTGTCTGATATTCGAATATTCTTCTAGTTTAATAATATTGCTTTTATTTCAAACAAAAACTATATAAATTGATTAATTCAATATATGTCTGAAGAATTAGTATTTAATTAAGAATTAAGTTAAAATACATTTATTCAAATATTTGAATAATTCTTTATAAATAAATATTTAAATATTTGAATAATTATTTATATATATTAATTCATATTTGAATATATATAATGAGGATGTTGCTATGATTGAAAAGGAAGAATTAATCGCAAATTTCATTAAAGATGAATTGACTGATGTTCCCAATATCTTAAATAAAGAGTTATCTAATAATAATATGAAATTCAACTCCCGAGAAGAATTGGATGAGATAAAAGGATACTTGGATACTTTTTTAAAAGAAGATACTTCAAATAAGATTATAGTTTTGCCAGGTCTTAGGGGTGTTGGCAAAACAACATTGATTCTACAGGCATATGAATATCTCTTAAAAGAAAAGAATATTCCTCCCAATAATGTATTATACATTTCCTTTGATGATTTAAATGATCTTGTTGAATGCAATATAAGACAGATGGTTGAAGTATACCTGAAAAACATATTTCATGCAAACTTGAGAAATTTAGATGAAAAGGTTTTCATATTCGTTGATGAATCACAAATCGATAAAAAATGGGCTTCCTCTGGAAAAGTAATATACGATAAATCATATAATATTTTCATGATATTTACAGGTTCTTCGGCTCTTCATTTGGAACGCAGTGATGATCTTGCAAGAAGAATGCGTAAAAAATCAATAACTCCTCTAAACTACACACAGCATTTAAAATTAAAATATGGTATTGACGTAAGTTGTTTGTCTGCTGATTTAAGAGATTTGATATTCGGTGGAGATATTAATAATGTTTTATCATCAGAATTTAAAGCAAATAACTTATTGACCAATTGCTTGGATTACTCTTCTACAGATTGGGAGGAATATTTTAAATTCGGTGGTTTTCCAATATTGTTTGACAAAAAGTCTCATCGGGAAATATGTGAGGATTTGGTTGAAATTACACAAAAGGTCATTACAAAAGACATGCCGCAAATAAAAGAGCTTTCATCTGAAAACCAATCCAATGCAAAGCGTATTTTAAGATATCTTGCTCTCCAACAGCCTGGAGAATTAACACAAGCGAATCTGGCAAATTACTTGAAAACATCAACTGCAAATGTAAATAAGATATTGGATTTGCTTGAAAAGACCCATCTGATTTTCCATTGTGAGCCGTATGGTGGTTCAGCCAAAAGGGTTAAAAAATCATGGAAATATTATTTTGCAACACCCAGCATCAGACATGCTCTGTCAACCAAAGTGGGAAACCCATTGCTTGGAAGTGATGATTATGAAGGATTCCTTCTTGAAAACCTAGTTGCATCAAATTTGTTTAACTTATCCAATAATCAATTCACAAATTTCACTATCTATTATGATGCCTATAAAAAAAGAAATGTTGATTTTCTGATTCAAAAAGATTGCGAAAACATCATTCCAATCGAGGTAGGTCGTGGAAAGAAAAAGAAACTACAGATTAAACATGCCATCAACAAATATAATTGTCAATATGGGATAGTGGTTGCAAATAACTACTCTTCTGTAAAAAAGGATGATGATGTAATTTATATACCTCCAAAAACATTTTCATTTTTATGAAATAGCTATTAATTATATATAACTTAAAAATTAAATCATTAATTAATTAAAATTATTTTGGAGAGAGGTTAATATGAAAGGAGATGTATATTACGGTAAAGGTATAAGGGAGTTAAAAGATAGCCATCAGGACTTGTTTGAATTGGTATCTAACATTAACGATACTGTATGGGATGGTAAGGTTTTAGATTACAAAACTCAAAAATTAATTGCTATTGGTATCACTGCTTCCCGTGCAGATCCAAGAGCTACCAAAAAGCAAATGAGAAGTGCTATTGAAGTTTTGGGCATTACCAAAGAAGAGATTGTTGATGTTTTGAGGGTTGTATTATTAACTTCAGGTATGCCTGCATTTTCCAAATCACTTCAAATTCTAAATAGTGTTGTTGCATCTATTGAAGAAGAGGAAAATCTGGAATAATATTTCTCTTTTTTTCTTTTTTTACAGCAATTGATATATGATTTCACTAATGAAGAATATCATAAAAAATATCATTCCAGGATTTAAGATAACTGTTTTTAAAGGGTTTTTTAGATATATTTCTGTTTTTGCCCCATTGAATTTGGCCTTTTTATAGTTTATCAATTCATAAATTCCAATTAAAAAGGCGATAATGATTACAATAAAGTAAATTATTACTATGCTTAAATCAAACATGTTGAAGGAATTATGAGCAATTGCCTGGCCTGCTTCACCTACAAATAAACTCACTACAGATCCCATCAGGTTAAGAATAATATGCAATGCTATTGAGTATTTTATTTTTCCTGTTTTTATGTATACGTAAGCGAAAAATCCACCAATCAAGAATGCATAAAAGAATTGGTTTACATTTCCATGGAAAAATGCAAATAACAATGCTGAAAGTATTATGGATACTTTTGCACCATATTTTATAGTTCTGTCAATTAATATCTTCCTAAATAGTAGTTCTTCAAATACGGGGCCTATTATGCTGATTAGCAAAAGGTTCAATATGATGTTTGAAGAATTTATCAGTTCAACAACAGGATTTGAGATGTCTGAATGTGTTGCTGCACTAAGTAATGATGTGATTAAAAGGCCTGCAATGTTACCTATCCACATCAGGGTTAGTGAAATGGCAATGTAGATAATGAATTTTTTGAAGTTAATGTTTTCCTTTTCAAGTGTTTTCGATTCTATTTTTCTCATTAGATAAATGAAAATTGGCAATGGTAGTATATAATTGCAGATTCCAGATAAAATTGACAAGACATTAACATTGCCAAGTAATTTATCATCATAGAATCCTAAAATATTCACCAGTATTATTTGAAATATTAACGCTAGCAGTCCGAATATCAAATAATTGAATCCGATTTTTGAGAAAAATTTTTTATGTATATTCAATTTCTCACCATTTTTGCTTTTGTTTTGTTATTATTGGTTTTTCTATATAATGTTTGCTATTGGTTTTTAGGCATGACAGTTTTTGCACATTAATTTAGGTTAACCTAAAATTTATATAATATAAAGTACATATTACATAAATGTCGGGGAATTTAGGTTCTCCTAAATATCACTTTATTTTAAAATTAGAGGAGAGAAGTTAAAATGATAAGAAATGAAATTTTTGAAAAATGTGCAGAACATAAACATGCATTGATTTTTGCAGCTGGAATCGCAACTGCAATTGTCGGTAAAAAAATAATTGAATCTAAAACTGTAAAAGATGCAGCAACTCAAGGAATGGCATCTGTAATGTCTGTTAGAAAAGATGCAGAAGAATGCTTCCAGGACATGAAAGAAAATGCTGAAGAGATTGTACTCGATGCACACGAAGAAGACAAAAAAGAAATCTACGTTGAAGCTAAAAAGTAAGTTTATTTTTTTTTAGGTTGAAAAATGAAATTCCAAGTAATGTATGATAACGGATCTCGTTTAAGGGTTCGTGCTGGCAAATGGGCCTTCACTAAAGAGGAAGGTTATGGTCTTGCTTCATTACTTTTGAATCAGAGTTTTATCTATGAGGTCTATACTTCTCATAGGAATGGTAGTATATTAATATACTATGAAGAGGGTATCGAAAATAAAGAGAAAATATTTGATATCTTGAGAGGAATTACATTGGATGATTTGTTTGAGGCTGAACCAACACAAACTCAAGTTTCAAAAGAAATCACTGATGATTTTTATTTAAAATTATCTAAAATGATTTTTAAAAGGTTAATGGGAAGATTGTTCTTACCAATACCTATCAAGAATGCCTTAACAATTTTCCGTGCTTTAAAGTATGTCTCTGGAGGCTTAGATAGTTTAACTAGTTTCCGTGTCGATGTTGCACTCCTTGACGGTGCAGCAGTTGCGGGTTCATTATTGTTAAAACAGTATCAACCAGCGAGCTCTATGATGTTCTTATTGTCAATTTCCGATGAACTTGAAGATTACACACTACAAAAAGCCAAATCAACACTCAAAGATAGTTTGGCTTTAAATATTGATACCGTTTGGATAATCGGTGAAGATGGTGAGGAAAAACAATGTCCTGTCGTGGACATTGATAAAGGAGATAAGATCAAAGTACATATGGGCGATGTAATTCCTGTTGATGGAAAAGTAATTGAAGGTGAAGGAATGGTTAATGAAGCGTCAATGACTGGCGAACCATTAGCCGTTCATAAAAGACCTGGAAAAACAGTTCATGCTGGAACTGTGATTGAAGAAGGAAACTTGATTGTTGAAGTCTACTCGATGAATAAGGAAACAAGATTAAATAAGATTATCGATTTAATCGAAAATTCTGAGGAGTTAAAGGCGGATACACAAAGTAAGGCTGAAAAGCTCGCAGATTCAATTGTTCCATATAGTTTCATTGCAACTGCTTTGACTTATTTAATTACAGGAAATCCAACAAAGGCATTATCTGTATTGATGGTTGATTTCTCCTGCGCAATCAAATTGACTACTCCATTGTCCATCATATCTGCTATGCGCGAAGCATCAGATAACAGAATGATGATTAAAGGTGGAAAATTCCTTGAAAATTATGCCAATGCAGATACAATTGTATTTGATAAGACCGGAACATTAACAAATGCAACACCTAAGGTTGTAGATGTTATTCCTATGTCTAAAAGATACACTCGTGATGAAATCCTGACTATGGCTGCGTGTATTGAAGAGCATTTTGCTCATAGTATTGCTGCCGCTATTGTAAAACAAGCTGAAAAAGAAGGTTTGAAGCATGAAGAAGACCACAGTGAAGTTGAATATATTGTAGCTCATGGTATTGCAACTGAATATGATGGCAAACGTGCCGTGATTGGTTCAAAACACTTCTTATTCGATGATGAAAAGGTTAAGATAACCAAAACTCAGGAGAAAAAAGTCAATAAAGCTGCCAAGGAACATTCTGTTGTTTATCTGGCAATTGATGGAAAGCTTGAGGGAATTATCTGTATTGATGATCCTGTACGTGAAGAAGCAAAATATGTTATTGAAGAACTTAAGTCTTTAGGCATTGAAAATATAGTGATGCTTACTGGAGACAGTGAAAGCGGTGCAAAAGCAGCTTCAAAAGCTTTAGGTATCACAGAATATAGGTCTCAAGTGCTTCCAGAAGATAAATCAAGAATTGTTGAAGAGTTTAAGGATGAAGGCAAGACTGTAATAATGGTCGGGGATGGAATTAATGATTCACCAGCGCTAGCGGCGGCAGATGTATCTGTTTCAATGAAAAATTCATCAGATATTGCTCGTGAAGTAGCAGACATATCATTATTGTCAGATGATTTATATGACCTTGTAACACTTAGAAAATTAAGTACTGGAATGCTGGACAAGATTAATGACAATTATCATAATATTGTATTGGTAAATGGTTCACTTCTTGTATTAGGTGTATTCGGTGTAATCTCCCCATCAACATCTTCAATGATACACAATTTGTCTACAATGTTGTTTGGAGCTATGAGTACCAAATCAGTTCTAAAAGATGAAGACTATAACAAAGGTATAGAAGTAGAAGCTATTGAAGTGGCTGATGCTTCTTAATTTTTTCTTTTTTTAATATTTTTTTAAAGTTTTTATATTATGTTAACATAATTATTAATGTATAAAAATTTTAAATTAAGTGATGAAATGTTTGATAATTATAATAATAGGTTTGTCCCAATAATTTTACCGATAATTTTAATATTTTTTTGGTATTTGATAACTAATGGTTTGGGATTGTTTTCTTCATATATCTTGCCGGGACCTATTGATGTAATCAATTCTGCATGGGTAGTTATTCAAAATGGAAAATTGCTCACTAATACTATTGATACATTATTTAAAGTATTTGCTGGTTTAATTTTGGCATCTTTAGTGGCTATTCCTCTTGGGATTTTACTTGGGTGGTATAAGACTTTGGAAGATTTATGTACTTTTGTAATAAGTGTTTTAAGACCAATCCCTCCTGTTGCATGGATTCCATTTTCAATTTTATGGTTTGGAATAGGAACCGTTCCTGCAGTATTCATTATATTTATGGGATGTGTATTCCCTATTTTGGTATATACTACTGATGGTGTTAAAAGAACTGATAAAGTTTTAGTGGAATCAGCTCAAACTCTTGGGGCTACTGATTGGAATGTTTTAAGACGTGTGGTTTTACCTTCTGCAGTTCCTTATGTCGTATCTGGTTTAAAGGTAGGTATTGGTATTGCATTGATGTGTACTATTTCAGCTGAAATGATTGGTTCAAGTAGCGGTTTAGGTTATATGATTTTAACTGCAACAAACCTGTTTGATACTGGTACTACTGTTGTAGGTATGCTTGTAATTGGTTTAATTGGACTTATATTTGACTTTATATTTACAAGAATTCAAAATAGGATATTTTGGTAGGTGTTATGAATGTCAATTGAGGTAAAAAATATTAATAAATCCTTTGAAGGTAAAAAATCAGATAAATTATCTGTTTTAGAGGATATTAATTTAACTATTAATGATGGGGAGTTAGTTTGCCTTTTAGGACCATCAGGATGTGGTAAAACAACTCTTTTAAGATTAATTGCAGGATTGGACCAACCTACTTCTGGAGAAATTGTTGCCAATGATGAAGTTGTTAAAAAACCATCCGGTGACAGAGCCGTAATTTTCCAACAATATTCTTTATTTCCTTGGTTAACTGTCCTTCAAAATGTAACTTTTGGTTTGGAAATGACCAAAAAGGGAAGCAAGGAAGAAAATATTGCAGCTGCTGAGAGATATTTGACAAGTGTTGGTTTAATTGACTTTAAGGATAGCTATCCTCATGAACTTTCAGGTGGTATGAAGCAAAGGGTTGCAATTATTAGATCTTTGCTTAATCATTCACCAATCTTACTTATGGATGAGCCATTTTCTGCATTGGATATGCAAAATAGACACAAGCTTCAAGAGCAACTGATTGGGGTTTGGAAAAGATTTGAAAATACAATTGTTTTTGTAACTCACGATGTTGATGAGGCCGTGTATCTTGCTGATAAAATTGTCATTATGGATAAAAATCCAGGTAAGATTGCAACTATCGTGGATGTAAATATTGAAAGACCAAGAAAAAGAGAATCTGAAGAATTCATAGCTCTTCAAGAATCCATTGTTGAAGGTTTGGATATGGGAGATTAGCTTTTCAGCTATATCTCATTTATTCTTTTTTTAACATTATATTTTAGCTATTAAAGTTCCGTAATTTCCATTTTTTATCCCTTCATAGACATAATCGAGGGATTTTAAAATACTTGTTTTTAAATCATTATCTTTTGCTAAATATGCAACAATTGCTGATGATAAATTACAGCCTGTTCCATGCAAATTATCTGTTTCTATTAATTCCTGTTTTTCAATCAGGGTCTCGCCATTTATGTTGATGGTGTTTATTCCATCCAAATGTCCTCCGGTAATGAGGCTATCGCAAACTATTTTTTCACAGGCTTTAATAGCATCTTCCCTTGAATTAATTTTTAAGCCGGTTAACTTTTCGGCTTCTGCAATATTTGGTGTTGTTAAAATGGAGTTTGGAAGCAGATATTTGTTCAATGCCTTTGCAATGTCCTGTTGGGTTAAGTCTCCGCCGGATGTTGCAACCATGACTGGATCTACCACAGCCTTTAAGTCATATTCCTTGATTTTTTTGGAAACTAATTTGATTATTTCCGGGGAATATAACATTCCTGTTTTTATAAATTCGACATCATATGAATCCATTACTGCATCAATTTGCTCAGTAATGTAGTCTTCACTGACAGGCAATGTTGAAAAGAATTTATAGGGATTTTGTGCGGTTAGAGCTGTTACGATGCCGGTTCCATAAACACCAATTGCCTGAAATGTCTTTAAATCTGCAAAAACACCTGCTCCGGCAGAAGGGTCAACACCAGCTATGCTCATTACAATCATCTAATCAGCTCTTGTAACTTTAATTCTTTCACTTCCACGGAAAGGCTCAAACTGCACTTTCAACTCTTTTAGATATTTTCTGGTATGGGTTTTTTCACCGTGAATCATGATTTCACCCAAATCTTCTGCAGTATTGACATCCAAAGCCATGAATAGTGAATCATGAACTTGGGGGTTTAGTTTTTTCCTTTCTGCAGCATTGACATGCTCTTTATAGCTGAACCCTTCAAAATGAGTGTGAATAGCCATAGGCTTCATAATCATCATATTTGTCCCTCCACCTTTAGATGGGACAATAATGAAATCTAGACTTTTTGATGCTTCAATCAACATGGCAATGTTTGTTTTTCCTATCAATGGGATGTCTGATGGAACAATTATGACCTTTCGGGTTTTACCTTTGCAGAATTTCATTGCCTGTGTTAATGCTTTGTTTAGATTGGAATTTTCATTTTCAAGAATAGTATCCAATTTAAGGCTTTTAGCGTAAGTGAGGACGTCTTCATCTCTGCTGATTATGAAAATTTTATCGACATATCTTTTTAAGGTATCTGTTACATCCTGAAGCATTACTTTCAGGAGTTTTTCCCTTTCTTCTTCTGATAAAAAAGGAGAAAGCCTTGTTTTTGCATTTTTGAATTTGCTTACTGGAATTATTGCATAAATATTGTCCATATTATCACTAGTAAGTTTTAGCTATTAAAGCAATGTATTTTGCATCGTTGTCGCTGGCTATACATTTGCCTTCAGATACTTCTTCCTGAATACCTAAAATGTCATAACCTGTTTTTTCTTCGATTTCCTTACCGATTGCTTCATCTCCGCACCAGTAGAATTTGACTACGTTTCCAGCTTCAACAAGCTCTGAAATTTCATCTATGTTTTCTGTGAATTTGACGTGTTCGGCTTGGAAATCCCATGCGATTTGTGAAAGGTTGTCTTGTGATTTATTTAATAATTCAATGATATTATCTGCTAGTGCATCATCCAATGGAATTTCTATTTTTTCTTCCTCATCCCTTCTCATGGCTATGGTAATATTGTTTTCCAAATCACGTGGACCTAGTTCAAGTTTGATTGGAGTTCCTTTCAATTCCCAATCATTGAATTTTTTACCAGGCCTGATGTCTCTGTCATCAAGGTTAACTCTAATGCCTTCAGCTTCCAATTGTTCCTTTATTTCAGCACATTTTGCAAGAACTTCCTCTTTTCCTTTCTTAAATAAAATTGGGATTATTGTAACTTGGTTCGGTGATACTTTTGGTGGTAAGCGTAAACCTTTGTCATCTCCGTGAATTCCAATAACTGATGCGATTACCCTATCTGATAATCCTGCACATGTTTGATAGACGAGTTTGTGTTGACCGTCTTTATCTTCAAAGGTAATGTCAAATGTTTTTGCAAAAGTTTGACCTAAATTGTGGATTGTACCAATTTGTAATGTTTTTCCGTTTGGCATTATTACATCAAAGGCCATAGTGTAGTCTGCTCCTGGGAATTTGTCCCATTCTGGTCTTTTAGAAATTAAATATGGGAGACCCAAATCATCAAAGAATTCTTTGTAAATTTCAATAAAGTCTTGGATTTGTTCATCGGATTCCTCTTTAGTTGCATGTGCAGTATGGGCTTCTTTAAATGTTGTAATTTCTCTTACACGAATCAATGGTCTTGTGTGTTTTGTTTCGTATCTAAATGTATTTACGATTTGATACATTTTGATTGGAAGGTCAATATGTGTTCTAATCCATAATGAATACATCGGATAAATTGCTGTTTCGCTTGTAGGTCTTAAGGCTAAATGTTCATTTAAATCAGTTTGCCCTCCTTTTGTAACCCAATATACTTCATCTTCAAATCCTTTTACGTGAATTCCTTCTTTTGCAAGTTCAGTTTCAGGTACAAGCATTGGGAATAATACTTCTTCGTGGTCCTTATCCAATAATTTTTTTATAATGTTCATGGAGTGTTTTCTTATTTGAAAACCGTATGGCATCCATACTGCCATTCCTTTAATAGGATATCTTGAATCAGTAATATTTGCATTTTCTAAAATATCATGAAACCATTCATCAAAATTTTCCACCATATCACCTAATAAATTTTTATAATATTAAATAATCTATTTTTAATAAGTATTAAATTTATTTAATGATGAAGTTTCTTGTAGTTGTTGTGACATTTTTTCATAAGAAAGTTATTTATAATTACTTTTTACATATATATTAATGTATAATTTATTTTAGGAGATATTATGAGCAATAGGAAAATACAAATGCCTCGTGAAGTTTACATTGATCCGGGTATTATAAAAGATACGGGAGAAATTTGTAAGTCTTTGCATTTGGATAAAAAGATTTTAATCGTTACAGGCAATCATACATATGAAGCAGGTGCAAAACCTGCAATAGAAAGCCTTGAAAAAGCAGGCATTGAATGGGATGTTATTAAAGTCAACAATGCAACATACGATTCAATTGCCGAAGTTGAAGAATTGATTACTTCAGACACTACTGTTTTAGGCATTGGTGGAGGAAAAATAATCGATGTAGCCAAGCTATCTTCACATAATAAGGGTGTTTATTTTGTTTCCATGCCAACAACAGCTTCACATGATGGTATTGTATCTCCTTTAGCTTCAATTAAAGACCCTAATACTTCAACATCTGCTAAAGCACAGTCTCCAATAGCTGTAATTGCCGATACTGAAATTATTGCACAATCCCCATTCAGACTGCTGTCTGCAGGATGTGCTGATTTGATTGCAAATTTTACAGCCATTAAAGATTGGGAATTGGCTCATAGGCTAAAAAATGAACCTATCAGTGAATCAGCAGCTGCACTGTCAATCATGTCGGCGCATTTAATCACTGATAATGTGGCCAATATAAAGCCAAATCTTGAGGCAAGTGCAAGAATAGTCATGAAATCATTGTTCAGTGGTGGAATGGCTATCAGCATTGCAGGTTCATCACGTCCAGCCAGCGGGTCAGAACATCTGTTCTCACATGCATTGGATAAGATTTTGGATAAGCCTGCATTGCACGGTGAGCAATGTGGTATTGGAACTATTCTGATGATGTATCTTCATGGGGGAGATTGGAAGGCAATAAAAGATACACTTAAAGCTGTACAAGCACCAACAACCGCCCAGGAAGTGGGAATATCAGAAGAAGACATAATTGAGGCATTGGTGATGGCTCATAAAATCAGGCCTGAAAGATATACTATTTTAGGTGATAATGGAATTTCAAAAGAAGCGGCATATGAATTGGCTTATAAAACAGAGGTGATTTAGATGATTACATTGATAGGAAAAGATTTAGCAAAAAAAGGGCAGGAATTTGTTTTTCTAGGTCCGGCTGATGAGTGTGAAAACTGTAGGTTTAAATCATCTTGCGTTGGAAACCTGGAATTAAACAGGAAATATGTTGTAGTGGATGTCAAGGACAGCGAACAGAAATGTCCAATACATGCAGAAGGGGTTGTAATTCCTGTTGAAATAGATTTTGCCAAAATAGACTTATTGACCACTTCAAAAAACATTTTTGAAGGATCAACATTTACTTATAATGCTCATGATTGTGATGAGAAATGCGATTATCATGATTTGTGTTTCCCTGATGGATTGCAGGAAAATGATAAATGTATTGTTTTAGAAAACAATGGAAAACATAAAGAAGAATGTAAAAAAGGTTATAAACTTAATAATCTTACTTTGGGGTTTGTGATTTAAATGAAAAGCGCTAGCAGTAATGATTCTAGTAAGAAAAATGCAGGTTACAAGGCTGCTGAATATGTTAATGACGGTATGGTTTTAGGACTTGGTACAGGTTCAACAACACATTACTTTATAGAAAAAGTGGGTATGAGAATTAAAGATGAAGGAATCAACGTAAAAGGAATTCCAACATCATTTCAATCATTATTAATAGCCAAACAATGGAACATTCCAATCACTACTTTGGAAGAAAACGACATTGACTTGTCAGTGGACGGTGCTGATGAAGTGGATAGTGAATTCAACTTAATTAAAGGTGGAGGAGCGGCACATACTAAAGAAAAGATTGTAGATTATGCTGCAAAGAAATTCATTGTTATTGTCGATGAATCAAAATGTGTTGAAGAGTTAGGCACATTCCCTGTTCCTGTTGAGGTATTGCCTGATGCATCCCGTATGGTCATAAAGGAACTTGAAGATATGGGTGCCAAATGTGAAATAAGAATGGCTCAAAGAAAAGACGGTCCAGTAATAACCGACAATGGTAATTTTGTCATTGATGCCAAATTTGAGAAAATCGAATCACCTGAACATATGGAAATTGACTTGAATACAATTCCGGGTGTTGTTGAAAATGGAATTTTCTCACAAATGGTAGATAAGGTTATTGTTGGAACTCCAAAAGGAACTAAAGAATTATAGGTGATGATGTGCCTGGTCCGTTTGGTGGAATGCCATTATATGATTTTAAGGATTTGTTGTATAAGCTAGCTATTTTGTTTGGAGCATTGCTTGTAATCTATGGTGTTTTGTGGCTTTTGGCAGAATTGCATATAATTCCAGGAATAATATTTGCAGTATTTCCTCAAATTGTTTTAATTCTGATTGGAATATTCATAATGTATGTTGCTTTTTCCAAAAGAAAATCATACTGATTTGAATTTTTAAAAGGGAGCATTTAATCTCTCTTATTGATTTTTATTTTTGATTTTGACTAAAAAAAGAAAATTAAAAGAGATTATGGGAAATCTCTTTATTTGATTGTTATTTTTGCTTTAACTGTTTTTCCGGTAAAGTATTTGTTGCCTGCAAATTTAACTGTAGCAGTGTGTTTGCCTTTTTTAGTTAATTTGGTAATTTTAAATGTAGCTTTACCTTTTGCAGTGGTGGTTGCTTTATAGGTTTTGCCTTTAACTTTGAGAGTAACTTTTACTTTTGATATTGCTTTACCAGATTTGGATTTTAAGGTTACAGTGTATTTTTTAGTTTTTGTTTTAGCCTTGAAAGTCTTTTTGGATGCAGTTAATTTGGATGCTTCTTTTGTGACTTTGATGGCTGCAGTTTTTGTAGCTGCTACATATTCGTCATCACCAGCAAATTTAACGGTAGCTTTTAAAGAACCTGTTTTTGTTGCTTTAAGGGTAACAGTAGCTACTCCTTTTGAATTGGTTATTGTTTTGTAGGTTTTGCCGTTAAATGTAACTGTGATATCTTTATCAGCTAAAGTTTTACCGTTTGCATCTTTAAGAGTTATTTGGTATTTGCTGCCTTTTTCAATAGCTTGTAAGTAGAATGTTTTTCCACTAGCTGTTATTGCAGTTGCTGTTCTGTCATCTTTAACAGTGATTAGAGCTTCGGCATTGCCTGCTTTGTTGTAATAATCACTTGAAGTATGTACGCTGGCACTATAATTTCCAGGAGTTAAAGTTAAGTTAATAGAAGCAACACCATTTGAATCAGTCACAACAGAGTATTCTTCACCATTGAGGCTAATTGTTGTTGGTTTGTTAGCTATTGCTTTACCTTTGTTGTCTTTTAAAGTAATTTCAAATGTACCCTTCTTGTATCCTACAGTCACATCATCTGCTGTTAAGTTTACAGCTTGTGAATCTTTATAAGTTCCAATTACTTTTTCTGAAGATTGGTATCTGGTTTCACCTTGAACTATGAAGTATTCAAAAGTAGGTGGGAATGGTAATTTATCAGGTTTGTATGTATTTGGACCTACAGTTACATTGAAGTATCCGTCACCAATCAAGATAGCTATTCTGCTTCCACTTAAAGTGTTGTTAAATATATATTCGTTTCCTGATCCGTAACAGGTAATTGAACTAATTTTTGAGTTTAAAATGGTATTTTCATATACTTTGTGTCCGGAAGAATGTAAAAGATAAATACCTTCTTTTGCACCTGAAACGGTATTATTAAATACGGTAACATTAAATCCATTAGCCTTGAATCTCACATCGATTCCATGATTTTTAGCATTTGTTACAGTATTATTTGCAACTATGGAGAATTGTGATCCAAAGCAGATAATTCCTGTTGTATATTGGTTTGATACTTTGTTGTTTGTTATTATTGAGTTAGGACAACCATTTTTTTGGAATCCTACAAATAATCCCCATGATGCTCCATCAATGTCACATCCGGTAATGGTGATGTTTTTACTGTTTTCTGCAAAGATACATGCAGTTTTGTATTCTTCACCATTTGGATTGGAATAATTTGGATAATTGCTAATTAAATTTAAATTACTTATTACAACATTAGTGTTGTTGATGGAATATATGATTGAGGAGTAAAGTAACGCATTGTATGTGCTTGGTAATCCTATAGAATTGATTATCTCTTTGTTTGCATTGTTTAATCCTTTTAAAGTTGCATTATTACCAATAATCTTTATGTTTTTATTAATGTAAATGCAAATGTCTTCAAATACTGCATCTTTTTCAAAGATTATTGTATCTCCATTTTCCATTCCGTTAATTGCAGTTTGGATTTGGGAATTTGTCATTCCTGCAGAAATTGTCACATTTTTACCGGTTGGTTTTAAAATTGTATCATAATCAACAACAACTGGTTTTGGTGTTTCGATTCCTTTATATTCAGCATAAGTTATATTTGTTAGTCCACTGTCTGTGTAGGTACCCATCATAGCAGATGTACTTGCATAATCTCCCTTTGCTTCAGCAACATAAAATACAAATGATGGTGGCATTGGTAAATTATCTAATTTCCATTCGTTTTCACCAATGGTAATGTTGTTATATCCTGTGTAAGCACCTCCAACAGGTTGTCCTCCACCTAAAAGAACTCCAATCCTTGAATTTAATAATTTATTATTGTTGATAGTTATATGGCTAGCACCACAACATGTAATTGAGCTTAAACTACAATCTCTTATTATATTTCCAGTTACAACATGTTTTGCTGAATGTAATAAATAAATACCTTCTTTAGCACCAATCACAGTATTGTTTAAAACTTTAACATTTGGTCCAACGCCATGTCTCACATCAATTCCGTGGTTTTTGGCATTGGTTACTGTGTTATTTCTAATTATTGTTCTAGGGGACTGGAAGTTGAGTATTCCAGTAATTAATTGGTTTTGAACTTTATTGTTTTCAATGATTCCGTCAGCACAATTTTGGAACCAAATACCCCAGGAACATCCGGTAATGCTGGTGTTTGTAATTGTTGTATGGTTTGAGAAATAATTATATATTACACAATTGCTGTATCTGGAGTCTGCCCCTTTATCAGTTCCACTATTTGCACCTGCGACAAGTTTTATGTCTTTTAATACTAAACCGTTGGTTTTGAGAATGTATAATGTTGCAAGATTTGTAATTGCGTAACCACCTTCTGTGGTTTTGTTCATGATTATTTCGGGAGTGGTATTTGCAGATGGTCTGTCATATCCATATAATGTGGATCCATTCCCATTTATTGTAATGCTTTTGTTTACATAAATGCATATATCTTTATATTCTCCCTGTTGGAAATTTAAAGTATCTCCATCATTTAAACTATTTATTTTTGTTT
The DNA here is from genome assembly GCF_900314695.1 of uncultured Methanobrevibacter sp. NCBI lineage: Archaea > Methanobacteriati > Methanobacteriota > Methanobacteria > Methanobacteriales > Methanobacteriaceae > Methanobrevibacter > uncultured Methanobrevibacter sp. Next base: position 37,998 of record NZ_OMWD01000005.1, read on the forward strand.
GAATTTGATCATTAGTATCGGTAGTTTCAATTGTAACTTCTGTACTTGATAGCTTTTCGCTATTTCCTATAGTATCAGTTATATTTTCAGCTGATACTATGGTTGTACTTAAAAATACAATTAATACTAACATTAATGCTAATATTAAACATTTTTTATCCATATTTTCATCTCTAAATTAAATATATTCAATCACTTATACCAATAAATTTCATCGATAAGTAATTAGTTATATATTGATTTTTATATTATTTAAATGAAAATGTCTCAAATTTTTAATATAACAGTGTTAATCAAATATAATGGGTGTAATTTGATTTATATCGGTAGGATTTTCCAATATAATGCTGTTATATAGGTTAGATTTATATAGATTTGACTTCAAAAATATACTCGTTAATCAATATTATGTATATGGTATAATTTTTTATTTTATAAAATTTTATTAACTTATATAATTTGATTATAAAAATAAAGATTGGGAAGTTTTTAATATGGACAAAAAAGTGTTAATTCTTTTTTTCTTATCTCTATTATTCTTATTATTAGTTTCTTCAGTTAGTGCAACTAATATCTATGAGAACAATATGACACTTCTTTCTGATAGTGGTGATAATTATGAAACTATTACTGCTGATTTGTCAAATGAAGATATCCAATCAAAATTTGATAATGCAAAAGATGGAGATACTTTTGAATTTACAGATAATGAATATAATGATATTTCTTTGGTTGTAGATAAAAAATTAAATATTGTTTCAAAAAACGGTAGTGTTGTATATACTTTAGGTAAATTAACTGATAAAGCTAAGAAGTTAGGATTAGATAAAACTTTCGGATTTTATTTCACATCAAAATCAGCAGGAAGTGTATTGTCTGGAATAACGATTGTCGCTTCAAATAGTGATTGTGGAGTCATCGTGGATAATGCAAAAAATGTTGTGGTTAAAGATAACAAGATTGTTGGTGGAAAAAACTGTATTTTAGTAAAAAATTCTGATAAAATTGTTGTTTCAGGCAATGATATCCTAAAAGCCAGTCAAAATGGTTTGCAGCTTCAGGATGTAAAAAATACATTAGTATATGATAATTCGATTTCATATAACAAATGGTCTGGAATTGAAACTTCAAATATTTATTATTGCAATATTACCAACAATACAATTCATCATAATAACTTAAATGGTATTTCAACCTTCAACAAGTCTTCCCATACATTAATTGCAAGAAATAAAGTTTATGAAAATACTAATGGTGTCTATATCAACTCAACATCCACTAATGATGTTGTTAAAACAAATTCATTAACAAATAATAGAAAAGACCCACGTTCAAGCATGGGTGGATTTGAAACAGGTAATGGATTTTTGTTAGGTTCAGGATTCAAAAGTTCTGGAAGCACCATACTTAAAGTTGAGTATAACTATTTGGCACATAATGAATTTTACCAGGCTAAAAATTATTGGGAAAATGAAAACTTTGAATTGGGTCAAAACTGGTATGATTCAAATGATCCCTCAAATACTTTTGTATGTCCAAGGCTTTTAGCATCTTTAATGAATTTGGATACTTTATCCATTAGTAACACTCTATCTCTTCAATTAAGGGACTCTTCAGGTAGGGCTGTAAATGAATTTGCAACTTTTCAAACAAATGTTGAAGTTGATGGGAATAGGTACACTGTTACAGTTAATGATGGGCAAGCAACAGTTGTTAAAGATTTGGATCCTACTGTTGACCATAATGTAAAGGTAGAAATTGGCGGTCAGTATTATAACTATGATTATCATGCTTCAGGTGATAAAGGCCAATCAACAGATTCAAAGTCATCAACATCAAATGATAATGAAAAAGGGTCTCAAAATAATAATGGAAATGAAGGAACTTCTGATGTAAATGGAAACTCCAATTATCAGGGTAATTCCCATGGTGGTAATTCTTCAGGTTCACATGTGGCAAATTCACTAAACTCAGGTAACTATGGAACAAACAGCTCAGACATTCCATCTCAAGACACTTCTGATAATGGACAGGATGCATTATCTAATGGTGATTTGAACTCCGGAGATACTGGTAATGGCGAAGCTTCTAAGGAAGGTAAAGCATTTGAGATTGTTCCTCCAGTAACCACTTCAAAAGAACTTACAAACACTTCTGGCCTTATAGTGATGTGCATATTATCCATAATGGGATTGTTGATTTATGGATATAGGGGTAAATTCGATAAAGATGAATATTAATAAAACATTTTCTTTTCTTTTTTTCTTTAATTTATTAATAAGTTTAATTAAATTATATATTGATGACAGTCAAATCTTATTCTTTAAAAATCAATACTAATAAAAGCTTTGAAATTATTGATATCACTTCACAAATTAATAATCTGATTGATATTGATGAAGGAATCATCTCAATTTTTTCAAAACACTCTACATCAGCCATTGTGGTTAATGAAAATGAATCTGGTCTTTTAAATGATTTGGAATTCACATTAGATAATTTAATTGATGATAAATTTTCATACAAGCATGATAAAATCGATAATAATGCAAAATCACATTTGAAATCATTTTTACTTTCATCAAGCGAATCATTACCAATAAAAAATTTAAAATTGGATTTAGGTACTTGGCAATCTGTTTTTTTCATTGAATTAGATGGACCAAGAAGTGGAAGAACAGTAACTTTGACGATGGTTGGTGAATAATTGCAGAAATGGACAATAATTTTGATAGTTGTTATTGTACTATTGTTGATTTTCATTGCTGTTTTCAGTAATTATGATGCTTCTCCAGCTGTGAATAATTACTCTGAAATTGAAACACAAATGAGAAAATTATGGTATTAAAAAAAGAATTTTAGAATTCATTTGTTGATGAATTCTATTTCAAATGCAATTACAGGATACTCGAGGGTAAAGTTAGTTATTACTTCTGGGGAAACTTCACCAAAGAATCCTTTGATTGTACCTTTTTGAGCTTCGCCAACTACATCAGCTACTCTGCCTTCAATAAATGTCTTATTTTCACTGTCGCTTATTTCCATAGTATATCCTAAATTAGTCAATACGCTTGTCATTACTGATTTGATTTCAGTAAAGTTGGCGGTTGAATGGCAAATTAGGGCAGCTAACTTTTTGGAAGATCTTGTTTTGTTTTCTTTTGTATCGTCAAGATATAAAATATCTCCAATCTCAAATATTTTTTGAGGTAGGTCTTCATGCTTGTTGTCTTCTAAAAATTCCATTAAAGAATTGATTAGGCTAGTTCTAATCATAGTTCTGTCAATGGTAATTGGTCTTGCAACTTGCACATGTTCCTCTTCCTGTTGATTCATTTTTTCGTAATGTGCCTCTTCGTTTGTAAGCATTAGGCTCATTACTTCCTGAAAACCTAATCCAACCATTACTTCACGGATAGTGCTTTCTGCTTTAAACCAATCGTTTTCATAAGCTACAGTATTTATTTCAGGTAATTTTGCTTCTACGGAGTTAATGTGGTATTGTACTGCAATATTTTCAACAACATCCACTTCATGCAATATGTCTACTCTATAAGCAGGTATAATTGCTTTGACTTCGTTTTCACTAATGATTTCAGCATCAAAACGTGCTTTTAAAAGCAATCCTTTAATGTCTTCAGCAGTAAGGCTTGTTCCACCAATCAAACTATTTGCTGTATCTACATGGACATTCATCTCTTGAGGAGTTAAATCTGGAGTCTTAATGCTTTTGTCAGCATATCTGACTTCCATGGATTTAATTTGACCTCCGACCTCTGCAAATGAACAGCATATGATATTCAATGCCTGATTGACAGCTCTTTCATCAGTTCCAGTCACATCAACAATAATGTTTTTTGTGTCTTCCTTGATTTTGGTCAACTCGCCGTTGATAATTGGCGGCATTGACAAGACATTGTCGTCCTTATCAAGAATTAATGGATATTTGTCAAAGTCTTGGATTAAATGAGCATAATCAACACCTTTGTCGTGTTGGGTTAATATTTCATCAGGAGTCATTTCAAAGTCCTTTTCTAAAGGAACAAATGCATTTGCATCCTTAGGGGTTGCAATATATTTAAATGGTCCGGTAACGACATCAGCATTATGAATACCGATAGCTACTTTTTTCCTGTCTCTTCCGATTACCCAATGGAGATTTTCCTGGAAATCCATAATATATTTGAGTTTATCGCCAGTAAAATCAACATTGTCAATTTTTGCAAATCCTATGTATGGTCTGATTTTTGCCACATCTTCATCCACTTCAACATATTCTCCAGATTCTTCAACCTTATAATCTGGAAAACCGATTTCCTGACCGATAAATCCTTTAAATGATCTGGCTACTCCTTCGACAGATAGATTGTCTGGGCGGTTTGGGAAGAATTCTACCTTGATTTCTTCATCATCAAAGTCTTCAATATCACTGGACATCATTGGCAATGTGTCTATTAATTCATCTTTTTCCATGTCTATTCCTAAATCTTTCAAATCCTGATATTTGAATGTAATAACTGGCATTTAATAACTCCATTAATTATTTTTAAAATCCATAAATCAATATGAAGAATAGAGATTCAATTACGAAATGCAATGCTCTATGTTCTATTTCACCCATATTGCGTATTAATACGGTATGTGAAACATCGATTACAAAATGAATTAGGGCTGCTTGAATTCCTACAACTGGATTTAAGAAAACTATTGATAAAACAATAAAATGAAATCCTGCTTCCATTGTCTCATGTGCTAACCATGTTTGCCATGTTGTTTTTGTGGTCTGTTGGATTAAACCACCTAAAATAATGTAAAAATTATTAAAAACTTTCCACATTATTTGTGTGTGCAATACATCGCTTACAGCTAGTACAATAGCAACATAAAACCATAATAAGTTCATTTTTTACACAGTCCTTTTTTTGATTGATAATATTAATAATATGATTTTAGTATATAATATATTTATCTATATTTTCGATTTTTACTTAATATTTTTAAATAAGAAGCAACATATCTAATAATATTATTTTTATCTACATTTATTAGGAGAAAATATATGTCAAAAGAAGAGATTCCTAAAGACTATGACTTTAAAAAAGAAAAAGAATGGGAGAAGAAATGGGAAGATGAAAACATCTACAAATACATTGGAGATGGATCTCGTCCTAGATATGTTATTGATACTCCCCCACCATACCCAACAGGAGCTATTCACTTAGGACATGTCCTTAATTGGGTTTACATTGATATGAATGCAAGATACAGAAGACAAAAAGGATATGATGTCTTATTCCCTCAGGGATGGGACTGCCATGGTCTTCCTACTGAGGTTAAGGTTGAAGAAACTCATGGAATCAAGAAAAATGATGTTTCAAGAGCTCAATTCAGACAGTATTGTATTGATTTGACCACTAAAAACATTGCAAGCATGAAAGCGGACATGAAGGCAATGGGTTATTCACAAGATTGGACTCGTGAATTCGTTACAATGAATCCTGAGTATATGAAAAGAACTCAATATTCCTTTTTGAAAATGTATGAAGATGGTTTGATTTATCAAGGAAAACACCCAGTAAATTGGTGTCCTCGTTGTCAAACAGCTATTGCTTTTGCGGAAGTTGAATATTCGGACAACACTACCTTTTTAAATTATGTTAACTTCCCTCCTGCAGTTGAAGATTCATACAATGACATAGCATCTTCACAAGAATCCGGCAAGCAAGCTGACCCTAAAGAAGAGGGTATTTTAATTGCAACAACTAGGCCGGAATTGATGTCTGCATGTGTAGCGGTTGTAATTCACCCTGAAGATGAAAGATACACTCACCTTTTAGGTAAATATGTTGAAGTTCCTTTATCACACCAAAAAGTAAAAATTATTGCAGATGAAGAGGTAGATCCAGAATTTGGTACAGGTGCAGTAATGATTTGTACATTTGGGGATAAAACTGACGTAAGTTGGGTTCAAAAATATGACCTTGAAGTCATAGATGTTATTGATGATTCGGGTACATTAACAGCTGCTGCTGGAAGATATGAAGGAATGGACCTTCAAACATGTAAAAAACAGACTATCGAAGATTTGGACAGTGAGGGCTACTTATTGAAGAAAGAACAAGTTGATCAAAATGTAGGTCAATGCTGGAGATGTAAAACTCCTGTTGAAATTCTTCTTAAAGAACAGTGGTTTGTAGCTGTAAGAGATCTAATTGAAAAGACCAAAGTGGCAGCGAATGAAATGAATTGGGTACCTGAACACATGAAATCCCGTATGATAAACTGGGCGGATTCTATGGAATGGGACTGGTGTATTTCAAGACAGAGAATATTTGCAACACCAATTCCTGTATGGTACTGTAAAGACTGTGGAAAAGTCATTTTGCCTGAAGTTGAGGATTTACCTATTGACCCAACTGTCGACAAGCCGAAACATGCATGTGAATGCGGATGTGAAGAGTTCGTACCGGAAGTAGATGTCTTGGACACTTGGATGGATTCATCAATTTCACCGTTATCCATTGCAGGATGGCCTGATGAAGATTATGTAAATCATTTCCCATCAGATATTCGTCCACAAGGTCACGATATTATCCGTACATGGGCTTTTTACACTACCTTAAGATGCATAGCTCTAACAGGTCAAAAACCCTTTGATGATATTGTAATCAATGGTATGGTATTTGGTGAAGACGGAAATAAAATGAGTAAATCAAGACCTGAGTTTGTTGTTGGACCTGAGGAGGTCATTGAAAAATATGGTGCCGACTCATTGAGAACTTGGGCGGCCAACAGTGTTCCTGGATCTGATGTAATATTTGACTGGAAGGATATTAAACACGGATACAGATTCCTTAGAAAATTCTGGAATGCATTCAGATTCATTAGCATGCAAATATTTGATGAAGAAATATCTTATGATGATGTCAAAGATAATTTGGGTCCTATTGACTTATGGATTTTATCAAAACTCAATAACTTAAACAGAACTGTTGATGAAGCCTTTGCAGAATATAACTTTGCGGAAACAATCACTTCAATAGAAAGATTCTTCTGGCATGATTTCTGTGATGAATATATTGAAGCTGTAAAATACAGATTATACACAGATGTTTCAGATGAGTCAAGACGTGCTGCAAAATACACATTAAGAACTGTTGTTGAGACCTCTTTAAAATTATTAGCTCCAATAGCTCCATTTTTCACAGAGGAAGTATATCAATACTTCTCAGACGAATCAATTCACACAACTTCATGGCCTGAAGTATATGATGAATTAATCAATGAGGAAATGGAGAACAAAGGAGAAACCACTGTCGAGTTAATCGATGAAGTAAGGAGATTCAAATCATCTGCAAAAATACCATTAAATGCTGAACTTTCTGAAGTCAATGTTTACACTTCAGATGAAGATTTAGTTGATGTATTTAATCAATTCGATGCAGATATTAAAGGAACTTTAAAAATCAATGACTTGGCAATTAGCTCTGGAAAACCTGAAGTCCATGAGAAAATAATCGAAGTCGAACCGGACATGTCTCAAATTGGACCGAAATTCAAAGGTGATGCAGGTAAAATCATCGGTTATTTAAAATCCACTCCAATTGATGAAATTGGAAGCGTTTTAGATGAATCACATGAGCTAACCATTGGGGATATTGTAGTTCCTGAAGACATGTTAAACATCAAAAAGGAGATTGTCGGAGCATCCGGTAAAAAGGTGGATATCCTACAATCTGAAAACTTGGATATGATTGTGGAAGTAATTAGATAATTACTTTCCCATTAACTTTTTTTAATATTGATGATATTGCATAAGTTATGGCAAAAATAAGTACTGTCCATATTATTGAATGGATTATTGGCTGATTGTGAACCAATAAGAATGGATAAGGGCCTTTCACTATTTTTAAAATGTTTAAACTAATCATGATTATTCCATATATTGCCGTAAAATACAGTCCTTGAATTGCATGCAGGTTTTCATATCTTTCAAGAAAAACAAAGGATATGATTGCTAAAACTGGACATAATGTGTGGTGGTATAGCATAGATTCATGGAATAATAAATGATACAGTCCTAATTCAGTTGTCCACGACAGTACTGTTAAAACGATTATTAATGTTAATGTTGTTGAAACAATTGCAATGTATCTGAAAGATTTAAACCATGATGGTATTTCATTATTTTTTGAAATTTGGATTAAAATGATTATGGATGATAGCAATAACAATAGATTGCTGTCTTCGGTATAATATTCTAGTGATGTAATTCCCATTTCTTTAAAAACTAATACAAATCCCATAATCTCTAAAATAATTATCAACAGGTTTATTAGTATATTGATATTTTTATGTGTGGTTTTCATTTTTTAATCTCTTATTAAATAATTATTTCAATCTTATTCGAGGTCATTTTCTATTTCTTTAGTTTTCAGTTACATTTAATAATGCATTATTGAATATTATATTCGACAATTTATATCCATTTTTATAAATGAAATCAGTTAATGGGGTGTTATTTCCTCTTATTTTCAACATTTCTTTTTCAATATCAAAGCATAGCCCTCATATTTTTTTGTGTTGAATTTTCCAAAATGAATCAGTCAAATCTTTTTTAAATATTTTTTTCATGTTTTTAACTTTGTTGTACAAGAATTTTCAGGTTTCTACAACAGGGGAGGTTAAATATATTCAATGTTAATCTCAAGTAATACATTTAAGCACAAGTAAGTATGAACTGACTCATATATAAAATTTTTCAGTGAAAATACTTAATCACATCTTTAAAATAATAACTAGAAGTTTATTTTAAAAAATAACTTTATTAAATCTTTAATTTAATTTTTTTGTATATTTAAGATATTATCAATATATTTTTTTAAAGTTCATATTGTTCTTGAACACATTCCAAAAATTTAATTAAGTATCTTTTTTAAACTGTATAATAAGAAAGTAAAGAAGAAACGTAATTTTAATATATTTTCGGTAGGGTAAAATGATTCTTAAGGTTAAAAATATTTCAGAAATTGGGGGTGTTGTAAAGGCTCCTCCTTCCAAAAGCTATTCTCACAGAGCAATAATACTGGCGGCACTGTCTAAAGGTACTTCTAAACTATATGATATGCTATACTCAGAAGACACTTTGGCTTCAATAAGGGTTTGTAAAGCGTTAGGTGCTAAAATAAATAAAAATGATAATTATTTAGAAGTTACTGGAACTGGGGGAAAATTGCATAATTATTCTGAAAATCCAATTGATTTGGCAAATTCTGGAACTACGTTACGATTGATGACATCAGTCTCTGCTTTGAGTGATAATGAAGTTATATTGACTGGTGATGACTCTTTAAAGACTCGTCCAATGGGACTACTTATGAATGCTTTGGAACCTTTGGGAGTCAAAACTAAATCTTTAAATGATAATGACAAAGCGCCGATATTGATTAAACCAGGATATGGTGGTGGCGAAACTAATATTATGGGTAATGTTAGTTCACAGTTTATTTCATCAATTATTATATCTTCACCATTATCCAAAAATGGTGTAACATTATATGTGTTGCCTGAATTTAAATCAAAGCCTTATGTAAATATGACTTTAGATATAATGAGAAAATTCGGTGTTAGAACACTAAGTGGATATTATCTAAAGCATGATGAATGCGATAAACAACATCAAGGTTGCAGAATTGATGAATTTAAGGTTAAAAAACAGTCTTATTTAGCTTGTGATTATACTGTAGAAGGTGATTATTCATCAGCATCTTATCTTTTAGCTTTAATTGCCATAAATGGTGGAAAAGCCAAAATTAAGAACTTGTTTAGGGATTCAAAACAGGGTGATAAATACATTTTGGAAATCCTGCAGAATATGGGTGCTACAATTATCCGTGGTGAGGATTATGTTGAAATTGCATCAAATGGTGATTTAAAAGCTATTGATGTTGATTTATCAAATGCTCCTGATTTATTGATAACTGTGGCAGTACTTGCGGCAATGGCTCAAGGAACTACCAATATTACTGGTGTGGCTCATGCAAGAGTAAAGGAAACTGATAGAATTGACACTACTTGCCGTGAACTTGAAAAACTGGGCTGTGTTCTTGAAGAGCATGAGGATGGAATGACCATAACTGGTGGCGTTGAATCAGGTGTTGTGGATTCTCATGGAGATCATCGTTTAGCTATGGCATTTTCATTAATCGGTCTCAAGCATGACATAAAGATTACTGATGGAGAAGTCTTTGATGTGTCTTTTCCTAATTTTATTGAAAGTATGGCTGAACTTGGATTTGAATTGGAGTTAGAAAATGAATAAAGAGGAAAGGGTAATTGAACTTATCAATCAATTGGAAAATACTTTTGAGATTAGAACATTTTTGGACCATGACCCTTATAAGGTATTGGTCAGAACAATTTTATCCCAAAGAACAAGGGATGAAAATACAGATCAAGCTACTAATAATCTATTTGAGAAGTATCCAGATATTTATGCAGTGGTTGATGCCCCAATTGATGACGTTAAAGAGTTAATAAGGCCGGCTGGATTTTATAATGTTAAAGCTGCAAGGATACAGGAAGTTTCACAAATCTTGATTGACCAGTATGGTGGGGAAGTTCCGGATACTGTTGATGAGCTTGTTAAGCTTCCAGGTGTTGGTCGTAAAACAGCTAATTGTGTTATGGTTTTTGCCTTTGAACTTCCGGCAATTCCCGTTGACACTCATGTTCACAGAATATCTAATCGTTTGGGATTGGTTGACACAAAAGATCCTGAAGATACTGAAGTTGAATTATGCAAAATCGCTCCTGAGGATTTATGGATTAAACTGAATGATTTGATGGTTCAATTTGGTCAAAATATCTGCAAGCCGATTGGTCCTCAGTGCGAGATTTGCCCCTGTACTGAAATCTGCGATTATTACAAATATAATATTTGATTTTTTCAACTTATTTTTTTTAGTTATACCAAAACATTTATTAAGTAAAACAATGTTATATAACAATAGTTATAATAACATCTGTTATATAACTTCAAAATAACCCTTTTAATATACCATTAAAAACAATTAATATAATAGGAGAATGAAAATTATGGCAAATATACCAGAATTAAAAAGAGGAGTATTGGATAGCATTACTGATGCTATTGGAAACACTCCAATCGTAAGATTAAATAATTTAACCGAAGGATTAGAAGCAGAAGTTGACGTAAAAATTGAATCATTTAACCCAACAGGAAGTGTAAAAGACCGTGTTGCAGTTGCAATGATTGAAGATGCAGAAGAAAAAGGTTCACTTAAACCTGGTGCAACCATAATTGAGCCAACCAGTGGAAACACAGGTATTGGTCTCGCATTTGCAGCGGCTGCAAAAGGTTATAAATTAATTTTAACCATGCCTGACACCATGTCTATTGAAAGAAGAAAGTTCCTAAGTGTTTTAGGGGCTGAACTTGTTTTAACTCCTGGTTCTGAAGGAATGGGTGGAGCTATTGCAAAAGCAAAAGAACTCAATGAAGAAACTGAAGGATCAATCATTTTAGGCCAATTCGACAACCCTGCAAACGTTAAAATCCATGCTGAAACCACTGCTCAGGAAATCCTAAGGGACACTGAAGGCAAAGTTGACATTGTTATCGGCGGTGTAGGTACTGGAGGTACAATCACTGGAATTGGTAAAGTTTTAAAAGATGCTGTTCCAGGCGTAAAAATTGTTGCAGTTGAACCAAAAGATTCTCAAACTTTAGGAAAAGGAGAAAAAGGGCCTCACAAAATTCAGGGAATCGGTGCAGGATTTGTACCTTCAATCTATGATGCAAGCGTAATTGATGAAATAATTCCTGTTGAAAATGAAGATGCTGGAAATACTTTACTTGCACTTGCTAAAGAGGAAGGTATATTTTCCGGTATTTCGTCTGGAGCTGCAACTTGGGCAGCATTGGATTTGGCTAAAAAAGAAGAAAATAAAGGTAAAAGGATAATTGCTATTTTACCGGATAACGGTGAAAGATATCTCTCTGTAGACTGGTTATTTGATTAAGAATAACTATTTATACTATATGTTATATTATATAATATTATAAAATTTGGAGATTTCAAATGTTCGATGGTTTAAGGAGTGAAATTCAAGCTGTTAAAGATAAAGACCCTGCAGCACGTTCTACATTGGAAATATTTTTGTGCTATCCAGGTTTTTATGCCTTGATATTTCATAGAGTAAGTCACTGGTTATGGAACCACTCCCTTAAACTTCTTGCCCGTATGAATTCCAATTTGGCCAGATTCATTACTGGAATTGAAATTCATCCTGGAGCAACATTTGGAAAAAGAGTTTTCATTGACCATGGAATGGGTGTTGTTGTTGGTGAAACAGCTATTGTTGGTGATGATGTATTAATCTATCAGGGAGTAATCCTTGGTGGTACTAGTACTGAAAAAACAAAGAGACATCCTACCATTGAAGATGGAGTGATTATTGGAGCCGGTGCTAAAGTAATGGGTAACATTACTATTGGAAAATATTCTAAAATCGGTACTGGTGCAGTCGTTTTGAAGGATGTTCCTCCAGAATCCACATGTGTGGGAGTTCCAGGTCGCATAGTCAAGCATAAAGGTGTACGCAAGAAAGTTGACCTTGACCACGATAAACTTCCAGACCCTGTTGCTGATGCATTGAGGACACTTGAAAAGCATCTTCAAGACAATGATAAACGCTTTGAGATTTTATTTGAAAAACATGGAATTTGTTTAACTGAAGATATCAGAGATGAACAAGAAGATCTCGAGGATCTGTTTAAAAAATAGAAGGGATTTTTATGAAACCACCTTGTGAAATTGTAGTATGGTATGTAATACCGGCAATTAGATCTGAACTAGCAAAAGAACTTTTAAACTTAGGAATGAAACAAAAGGATGTTTCTGAGCTTATGGACATAACCCAACCTGCAGTATCTCAATATATTACTGATAAGAGAGGTAGTGGAATTAAGCTTGATGATAATGTAAGGAGCATGATTCATGAATTTGCTCGTGAATTATCTGAAGGTGAAGCTACCAAAGCAGATTTAATTCCAAGAACCTGTAAAATTTGTAAAAACGTGAGAACTATTGATGTATTGGAACAACTTGACATTGATAAATCTGAACTTGGTGATGATTGTAAAAGTTGTATTGGTTCCGAACTTGAAGCTAAGTAAATTTGTAAAATATTGGAAAAAATAGTAAACTTTATAAACTATTAATTACCAATATTTTATTATCCTATTAATTTTAGTGGCAAGTTTACCGAGTGGCTTAGGTGTGTGGCTGCAGACCATAATACGGGGGTTCAAGTCCCTCACTTGCCTTTTACAATTACTATTTTTTTGAGGTTATTTTTATGGACGTCTATTCAACTTTAACTCGCAGTAAAGAGGATTTTGTAACTATTAATAAAAACAGAGTTAACTTATTTGTATGCGGTCCAACTGTTTATGATGATGCACACATTGGACATGGAAGGACATACATTTCTTTTGATACAATTAAAAGATATTTGGAATACAGTGGATATGCAGTATTTTACATTCAAAACATTACTGACATTGATGATAAGATTATTAACAGATCAAAAGAAAGTGGAATTCCGGCACATGAGTTAGCCAGAAAATTTGAAAGAAGATATATTGAAGACATGAACAAATTAAATGTCAACGGTGTTAATTTATTTGCAAGAGCAACTGATCATGTTGATGAAATATTGGATCAAATTCAAAGATTGATTGATAAAGGATTCGCTTATGAAACCGAAGATGGGGTTTACTTTGAAATTGAAAAATTCCCTGAATTTGGTAAATTATCCAACAGAAATATTGAAGAGCTGGAATCTCACAGAGATTTGGCAGATACAACCAAGAAAAATCCGCAGGACTTTGCGCTTTGGAAAAAACGTGAAGGTGTAGATGAACCTACCTGGCCGTCCCCATGGGGTGACGGAAGACCTGGATGGCACATTGAAGATACAGCAATTACTGAATACTACTTTGGACCACAGTATGATGCACACGGCGGAGGTCTTGACTTGATTTTCCCACACCACGAAGCTGAAATTACTCAAATGGAAGCTGTAAGTGGAAAAGCACCTATGGTAAAGTTCTGGTTGCATACTGGATTTTTAAACGTTAATGGAGAAAAAATGTCAAAATCACTCAATAACTTCATTACTATCCGTGAATTATTGAAAGACTATGCTCCTGAAACATTCAGATTCTTCGTACTTTCAACCCACTACAGAAGTCCAATTGACTTTTCAAAGGATTCACTTCACCAATCTGAAAAAAGTTTGGACAGAATCAGGAAATACTATGAGCTTTTAGATGTTGAAGTGGGAGATGAATCTTATGAATCAGATGTGTTGGCTCATCACAAGAAAGAATTCTTTGACAGCATGGACGATGACTTTAATACTCCAAAAGCTATTGCATCAATCTTTGGTTTAATCAATGATACCAAAAACGAGTTAGACTCATTATCAGATGATGATAAGAAAGCTATTAAATCATTCCTTGATGATGCTGCACATATTTTTGGTGTAAGCTTCGAACTTGAAGATGTAAATGCCGGATCTGATGATTTGCTTGATTTGATTTCAGAAGTAAGATCAGAACTAAGGGCTAATAAGCAATATGATTTATCTGATAAAATTCGTGACAGTTTACAATCTTTAGGCTATGAAATTAATGATTAAGGAGATTTTTTCTCCTTTTTTTTCAAAACATGATGTAAATTATTTTTAACATTTCAGAACAATATTTTTTTTGTTTTGACTATTTTATTGGTTATAATAATAGTAAATGTTTAATTGATATTAATTAGCACATATTCGCATTTTGCTTCGTTTCTCATAGGCCATCCCCATCCAGTTAAACCGGACGATACAATTTGTTTCATGTCTTTAATTTCATACTCTCCATAGTTTAAACGGCCTGATAAATCATATATCATTCCATAAGGAAATACTTGTCCACCATGTGTATGACCTGAAAGTTGCAAATCAACACCTTCTTGAGCGTTCTCTTCATATTCAACAGGTTGGTGGTCCAATACTACAATATATTTCGATAAATCACTTTCATTAAGAATTTCATTCACATCAGTTCTATTGATTGAATCTTCCCATTCAGCATCACTTCTTCCAACTAAAACAAAGTCATTATTGATAGTGATTTTATCATCATTCAATATTTTAATTCTATTTTTCTCAATGGATTGATTTAGGTCACTATCGGTGAATGTCCTATTTCCATTTTCATAGTCTGAAGTATATGGTTGCCTATCATGGTTTCCAAAGATGTAATATGTTCCATATGTTGAATTGATTTTTCCTAATTCTTCGAATATTTCTTGCATACTGTCTTTCGTAGTTCTTTCATCAACAATGTCTCCCCCTAAAAGAACAATATCTGGTTTTAAATTATTCATTTTTAAAATGCTGTCTTTCACTAATTGGGTATTCTGCACAGTTCCATAATGAACATCACTAATGAAAAGAATAGAATAAGATTTATTGTCAATTTTATCTGTTGTTAAGTTATACTCGGTTAGTTCAATATGGTTCATTCCATAAACACTACCAAGAATAATGATGGTAAAAATAATAATGGCAAGTAATCCTTTTTTATGAATTATTGGAATGAAATTTAGGTGTTTTTCTTTAATCAAATATTTTTGAATTATTCTTATTAAATCAGCTATTAAAGATGAAATAAACAAATAGAATATCAATATTGCACCCATTGACCATATGTTTAAGCAAAATAGAAATGATAAAATTGCGATTATACTACTTATTATGATTTGTTTGTTTTTTGATAAATTGGAATCATTGAGAGCATATTTCACTCTGAAAAGTGTGTATATTCCAATTAAAATGCCTAAAATTATTCCCATAACTATATATTCTGGGAAAAATCCTAATGTAAAGAAGTGGATGAGATTCATAATATTAAGTATGATTAATGTAATTTTATAATTTTTTATTTATGAAATTGTTAAAATCAAAAAAATATAACAATGTTTATATAGTAAAATAACATATGTTATAATTGTATAACATAAGTTATAATTTATTTTTTAGGTTTACCAAAACATTTATATATGAATAATAACAATTGTTATATAGTAAATATAACACGTGATATATTTTACTCAAATTAAATTATAAAGGTGATTATTAATGACAAATAAAAATTATGGATTAGCAACATTAGGTGTACGTGCAGGACAAACTCCAGACCCCGTAACTGGGGCACAAGCAGTTCCAATTTTCCAAACTACTTCATATGTATTTAAAGACTCAGATGAGGCTGCAAGAAGATTCGCCCTTCAAGAATTTGGACAAATTTATTCCAGATTAACAAACCCTACCAGTGATGTATTTGAAGCAAGAATTGCTGCTATCGAAGGTGGTAATTCAGGTATTTCAACATCAAGTGGTCTTGCAGCAATTTCATATGCAATATTGAATGTAACAGAACCTGGAGACAACATTGTATCTGCAGACAACCTTTACGGTGGAACATACCAATTATTTAATTATACTTTTAAAGACTTGGCAAGAGAAGTTAAATTTGTTAATTCACAAGACTTACAGGCTTTTGAAGATGCAATTGATGAAAAAACAAGAGCAATTTATGTTGAATCAATTGGAAACCCAAAATTGGATGTACCTGACTTTGAAGCATTGGCAGAAATTGCACATTCACATGACATCCCGTTAATTGTAGATAATACTGTTGGTGTAGGACTTGTCAGACCATTGGAACATGGTGCTGATGTCATTGCTGCTTCAGCAACCAAATATGTTGGAGGTCATGGTACTGCTGTTGGAGGTTACATCGTTGATTCTGGTAAATTCAATTGGGGAAATGGTAAATTTAACAATTTCACAAAACCTGATCCAAGTTACCATGGTATTGTATTCTGGGATTCATTCGGAGATGTTCCTGAACTTGGAAACCTTGCATTTACTGTAAGAATAAGAGCAAGACTCTTAAGGGATCTCGGAGCAACTCAAGCACCAGTACACAGTTTCATATTCTTGCAAGGACTTGAAAGTTTAGATGTTAGAGTAAAAAGACACTCTGAAAATGCTTTAAAAGTAGCTAAATTTTTAGAATCACATCCTAAAGTCAAATGGGTAAATTATCCGGGTCTTGAATCACACCCAACATATGAAATCAACAAAAAATACTTGAAAGACAATTTTGCAGGTATTTTAGGTTTTGGTGTTGAAGGTGGAGAAGAAGCCGGAAGAAAAGTAATTGAAAAATTGGAATTATTCTCAATTCTTGCAAACATTGGGGATGCAAAAAGTTTAGCAATTCACCCTGCAAGTACTACCCATCAACAATTGACTCCTGAAGAACAAGAAGCAACAGGTGTAACACCAGACTTTATCAGACTTTCCATCGGTTTGGAAGATGTTGATGATTTAATTGCAGATTTAAGTCAAGCGTTAGATAGTATCTAGTTACTATCTAATCACTTAAAACATATATACTTAAAAATTTTTATTTATTAAAAAAAGACAATTGGGAGATAATGAAATGTATTTAGATAACTCAGCAACTACTCAAGTTAGTGAGGAAGTATTTGAAGAAATGAAACCATTTTTCACAGAAGAGTTTGGAAACCCTTCAACTCTTTATGGAATTGGTCGTGAATCAAAAAAGGCATTAAATTTGGCTCGTCAAAGAGTGGCTGATGCTATTAATGCAAAACCTGAAGAAATAATTTTTACAAGCGGAGGATCAGAATCTGATAATCTTGCAATTAAAGGAATAGCTTTTAAATTATCTAAAAAAGGTAAACATATTATCACCACCAATATCGAGCATCCTGCTGTAAAAAATACTTTAGGATTTTTAGAATCCCTTGACTTTAAAGTGACTTATTTGCCTGTAAATGAAGAAGGTATCATTAGTGTTGATGATTTAAAAGAAGCAATAACTGATGAAACAATTTTGATAACCATTATGCATGCAAATAATGAATTGGGTACTATTCAACCAATCGAAGAGATTGGTAAAATTGCTCGTGAAAAAGGCATTAAATTCCACACTGATGCCGTACAAAGTTTCGGTAAAATTGAAGTTGATGTTGAGAAATTAAATGTGGATTTACTTTCTTTATCTTCTCATAAAATTAATGGTCCAAAAGGTGTAGGAGCTTTATATATTAAAAAAGGAACTCGTGTTGTCCCACTTATTCATGGTGGAGGTCAGGAAAGAGGAATCAGATCTGGAACTGAAAATGTCCCTGGAATTGTTGGATTTGGTAAAGCATGTCAATTAGCAGCAGAAAACCTTGATGCACATTATGAAAAGTTATCCTCAATTCGTGATGAACTGATTGAAAAAGTATTAACAACCATTCCTGAAGCTTATTTAAATGGATCTGAAGAAATTAGATTGCCTAACTTAGTTAATTTCAGATTTAAAGCTATTGAGGGTGAATCCTTAATTCTTTTATTGGATGCTAAAGGTTATCAGGCATCCACGGGATCTGCATGTTCATCTAATACTTTAGAAGCATCTCCTGTATTGACTGCATTAGGTCTTGACCCTGTTGATGTTCATGGATCATTGAGAATATCTTTAGCACCTGAAAGCGATGCTTTTGATGTTGATGAATTTGTTAATGTAATTGCAGAAGCTGTTAAAAGATTAAGACAAATGTCACCGTTATGGAATCAGGAACTTGATTATGATAATATAATGTGTAGAAAACATGAAGATAACTGTAGGAAGTGTTAATTATGGATTATTCAGAAAAAGTTATGGATCACTTTGCAAACCCAAGAAACTGTAGAGAGATGGAAGATGCTAATGGAGTTGGAACTGTAGGAAATCCTACATGTGGAGATTTGATGACTATTTACATTAAAGTAAACGATGATGAAGTTATTGAAGATATTTCCTTCCAAACTTTCGGTTGTGGAGCAGCAATTGCAACAAGCAGTATGATTACAGAGATTGCTGTTGGAAAAACCATAGATGAAGCATTGCAAATTTCTAGAAATGATGTTGCGGAAGAATTAGATGGTCTTCCACCAATTAAAATGCACTGTTCAAACCTTGCAGCTGATGGGCTTCAGGCAGCAATTGAAAACTATAAGGAAAATAATCAATAATAATATATACTTTGTTAGATAAACTATCTTTAATCTATTTAAGGAGATGTTTTATTATGGCAAAAATTCTAAAATGTGACGACTGTGGAAGTATTATTCAAGTTTTAGTTGAAGACGATGGCGATACCTGTGACACTCATATGCTCAGTATCCCGGTACAAACTGAAGGTGAAAAATCACCTAAACACAAACCTGTAGTTGAAATCGATGGTGACAAAGTAACCGTAAAAGTCGGTGAAGCAGCTCACCCAATGGATGATGACCATTATATCCAGTTTATTGTTGTTGAAGCTGGAGCAGAACAATATGCAAAAAGTTTTAAACCTGGAGATGTTGCAGAAGTAACTTTCACTGTTAACTCTACAGATGACGTAAAAGCATGTGCATTCTGTAATTTACACGGCCTTTGGGCTAGTGAATAAGTTTAAAATCTAGTTTTAAACTTCTTTTTTTTATTTTTTCTTTAGGCTTTGTAGAAATCCTATTTGATTTTTGCAAAAATTTTTTAAAAATTTATTTTTATTTCTATTTTTACTTATAATCTATTAAAATTGTCTAATTATTGTGTATTAAGATTTACACTTGAAATTTCACATCGATTAGAAAAAATAAGCAATATATAATTATATATAGTAAAATGGAGAATAAATATTAATATGAAACGCGAAAATACCTATTCTCCAATTAGTAGTTTGTTTTCAAAGCAATTAAATCTTTCGGATTTTGGTTTTGAAAAACCTGCACTCAAAAAAATCAAAGAAATTAACAAGGACATTAAGCCAAATAAACTGTTGAAATTCATTAAATATGTGTTTAAATACTCAAAAATCGTGTTAAATAAGTATTCAAGCCATTTTTCAAAGCATGATTTCACACAACCTGCATTATTCACACTTTTAGCAGTGAAAATATATACTCGAAGCACCTACAGACAAATAACAGATTTATTGGAGTTATCTGATACCATACAGAAATATTTACACTTAAAAAAGATTCCACACTACACAACACTCCAGAAATTCTTTCAAAGACTTCCAACATCAATATTGCATGAATTAAATAAACAAATATTATTAAATCATGAAATAAATGGTGAAATAATTGCTTTAGATGGAAGTGGATTCACTAACGACTACGCAGACAAATATTACGCAATAATCAGACGAAAAGAAAGAAAAAGCTACGTAAAAAACCATATTTCAATCGATGTAGACAGCAGATTAATACTTCATTATGCAGCCCAAAGAGGCCCAAGATTCGACACCCGCTTTGCATTAGCAGCAATAAGAAATATAAAGAAATATAAACCAAAATACATCCTAGCAGACAGAGCATACGATACAGAACCCATCAGAAAATGCATAAACGAAGAAGCAAAAGCAGAAGATCAAATACCACTAAAAACCAGAGCAAAAACAGGACATTATCGACTAAAAAGTAAAAAACAATTCAACCAGGAAATCTATTCAAGAAGAAACAACGTTGAATCGATATTTAGTGTAATAAAAAGAATATTCAACGGAACAAACCGAAGCAGAAGCCTACAATTATCAAATAAAGAAACAAAACTCAAAAATACAATTTACAACATCTATCGATCAACTCAGATTCAATAAAAAAGAGGATTTCTACAAAGCCTTTCTTTATAAAAAATTATAAATAATTTCTTTTACATAGTTTATATTGTGTCTAAATATATTAAATTAATAATTTTTATTTTGATTTTAGGTATTATTTCGGCAGCTATTCTTTATATGGACAGTTCTGTTGATAATATGAATAAACTGATGCCGGAAATTAGTGATGGCATTGTTAATGGAGATAAAGATTATAATGATGCTGTTGATTTGGTCAATAATAAAAGTTATGCAAATTCAATGAATAAAGCTATTTCAGCAGGTAATAATTATAATAACAGTTTGAACAAGTTACATATCTTAAAAAATAATTTTACTTCAGACATTACTCAAGTTCATAAAGATTATATTAATGATGCTATTTTGGAATTGGAGTTAAAGCTTAAGGCAGTAGATAAACTTAAAGAATCGATTGAATGTTTTGAAGTTAACTATAATTATACTGGTAGTGAGTATGGTTTTGAAGCTAATGATTATATGAATCAATCAATGTCTTATAAAAATGAAAGGGATTCATTAGTTAGTGAAAATCCAAAGTTATTTAAGCAAAATTTTTTCATTTAATGAGGTTTTAATATGAAAACTAAATGTCCTAAATGTAAAGGAAGGGGTTCTGTAGTTGTGGACTATAAGGAATGTGATGCATGTGGCGGAACCGGTTATGAAGATGATGCATTTGATGTAGGTAATCATTTTAAAGGAGTAAACAATAAAGCAAAGGCAAAATTTGACTTGGGTGGGGATGAAGATATTCCCTGTGAAGTATGTAATGGAAAAGGCCAGGTCGAAGTTTTTGATGATTGTCCTCATTGTCATGGAACAGGTCAGGTTAATGTTTGTAGGGACTGTGGAAAATTAATTGATGAAAAGTATGATATATGTCAGGATTGTGAAGAAAAAAGAAAGGTTGAAAAAATGAAGCATGATGAATATGTTGCCCGTGAAAATCAGGTTAGAAATGTCTATATTCTAGACTCACTATGTCAAATGAGGGATATTGATAAAGATAAACTGTATAAGGGGAAAATTACTAGAATTGAACGTTATGGAGCTTTTGTCACCTTAAATAATAATGTTTGGGGATTGATGAGAGGGGATGTGTCAGAATATAAAGTTGGTGATGATATAATCGTGTTTATTACAGCCATAAAATCAAGAGAAGGTAAAATAGATTTGGCACCAGCTTATGTTGATAAATACAAATTGATTAAATTAACCAAATCCATTCCAAGAACTTTGATTGGAGATTTGGAAAAGAAAAAAGGCAAAGTCGTAAGAATTGACGGTGAAGTTCAACAGATTCAACAAACTTCCGGACCAACTATTTTTATAATTAATGATGAGAGCGGAACAACTGAAATTGCTGCATTCGATAAGGCCGGTGAGAGATCCTATCCTGAAATAGAGGTTGGTGATGCAGTTCAAGTAATTGGTGAAGTTAATGAACATGGTGGAAAAACACAAATTGAGTCATCATCGATGACTAAATTAAGTCCAGAACAAACAGCAAAGTTACTTGCTTTAATTGATGATGCATTAAACAAAAGAGCTGAACCTGACGATGTTGATTTCTTAGTCAAAAGTGATATTTTAAATAGACTCAGACCTAAGATGAGAGAAGCCGCTCAAAAAATCAGAAGGGCAATTCTTGATGGACGAACCATTTTGCTTAGACATCACAATGATGCCGATGGAATTTGTTCTGGGGTAGCTATGGAAAAGGCTATCATTCCATTAATAGAACATGTTAATCCAAGCAATGATGCTCAATATTATTACTTTAAGCGTTCTCCAAGTAAAGCACCATTCTATGAACTTGAAGATGTCGTAAAAGATTTGTCATTCGCTTTAGAAGATCAGGAAAGACATGGTCAAAAGTTACCACTGATTGTGCTTTTAGATAATGGTTCAACTGAAGAGGATATTGTTGCTTTGATGCAGGCTAAAATCTATGATATTGAGGTTGTTGTAATAGACCACCACTCTCCTGGTGAATTAATTACCAAGGATGAAAGAGGTGGTGAAATTTATGGTGCAACTGTGGCTGTTGATGAATATGTTGATACTCATGTAAATCCATATTTGGTAGGTGCGGATTCACAATTGACTGCTGGAGCTCTTGCGACTGAAGTTGCACATATAATAAATCCTGCTGTAAAAGATGTAATCAAGCATTTGCCTGCTGTTGCTGCATTGGGTGACCGTGCAGAATGTGGGGAAGTTTATCAATATCTTGAAATTGCTAATGAAAAAGGATTTTCAAAAGAACATTTGGCAAAGATTGCTGAATGTGTTGATTTTGAAGCTTATTTCTTAAGATTTATGAATGGTAGGGGAATAATGGATACCATTTTGGCAGTTGATAATATTGATAAACATGCTAAAATGATAGATGCATTATATAAAGAATATCAAAAAAGGATTGATACTCAACTTAAAGCTGCACTCCCAAACATTGAAAAGACTCAATTTGAAAACGGAATTTACTTTAATATTATTGATGTTGAAAAATATGCTCATAAATTTACATTCCCAGCACCTGGAAAAACCTGCGGTTTTGTTCATGATAAGATAATCAATGAACTGGGAGAGGACAAACCTATTGTTACATTGGGACATGGTCCAGATTTCGGTGTATTTAGAGCTACTGATGCTGTAAATGAACAATATGGATTTAATGTAAATGATATTGTTTCTGTTTTAGCTGAAAGGGTGCCTTCAGCAGGTATTGATGGTGGAGGTCATGAATGTGCAGGTTCCATCAAATATATTGAAGGGCTTGGAGAAGATGTCCTGGCAGAACTTGTTGAGGAAATTAAAAACATGTCTAAAAATTAGTTTTAAATTTTGATATCATGGTTTTAGAAAATTATTGCAGAGACTGTGGTCATAGAATCCTTAGAAATGAACCATTCTGCCCAAATTGTGGTTGTAAGACAAATAATAGAAACAATGATGAACTATTGGTATTTACACCACCTATTCATGATATCGGCTTTTTCAATTTTAGCATTGACTTTTCACCATATATTGAAAGCAATCGCAAGGATTTCCAATATGAGATATGCTCTTGCGGATATCTTAATGAGGTTGATAATGAATTTTGCTACATGTGCGGGGTTAAGCGGTCTCAAAGCAGATTGTCTAAGATTTTCAAATCTAATTCTAAACCTAAATTTGAGTTGGGTAATATATTATGTGAATGTGGTCATGTAAACCCAAAAGACAATATATTCTGTGAAATGTGTGGAAAACAATTACGCAATAATCCTAATCAAAGTCCTGATAATTATAGTAATTTCAATTTGGAATTTGAAGACTCAATATTTTGTTTTTGCGGTGAGGAAAACGAAAAATTTTCTCTATTTTGTAAAAATTGTGGATTGCCTCTAAAAAACTTTGGACAATCACATGATGTTTCTATTTTATGCACCTGTTCTACAATAAATGAAATCACATCGGATTATTGTATTGAATGCGGTACTAACTTAAAAAATGAAAATTCAGTTTTTATTTGTGTTTGTGGCCATAAGAATAAGAGTGGATTTAAGTTTTGTGAAGTTTGTGAAAGGCCTTTAAATCCTTTAAGAGTCATAAAATCAAAGATAATCTGTTCATGCGGTGAAGTTTTAGATTTTAATGCTGATTTTTGTCATAATTGTGGAAAAAATATTAGGCGAACGATTATTGGTAAAAAATCTATTAATTATACTTTAAAAAATATTAGAACAGTTTTGAGGTAACATATGAAAGCTTGTGATGTCTGCGGAACTTTAAATTTTAAGGAAAATAATTATTGTATTCATTGTGGTAATAAATTAATTTTAGAACATGTTTGCCCACATTGCGGACAATATAATCCTGATGTTGCCATTCATTGTGTTAAATGCGGCAAACAGATTAATCCAATTAAAATTGATGATTTTGATATACTCTTCAGTGAATATAATCAAAATTTGCTATTGAATGCTGAAATCAGTGATGAAGAGTATAACAGGCTATTGTCAAAGATTTTTGCAAGGGCGAAATACAGCAATATTTATGGAAACACTGCAAAAGAGAAAATTTTAAATTTAGCTAGCATTTTCACCCAATGCAAACCCAAATCCAGGGGAATTGAAAGGGGATATATTTTTTTGGGAAATTGCATTTATTATGATGATCGTTTAGATGATTCGGTTCAGATTTCAACTCTTATTCATGAATTGGCACATTACTTGTTATTTGATATTATTGAACAGTTATTATGTGATGTTTTCAAGGTAAAACCTTCAACAACTTTGCAGACTTTCGTATGGTATTTCTTAACACTTCCGGAATTCAAAATAATGAATGAATACTGTGCTCATACTGTTGAGGGAAGATTCATCCCTTATGGATATCAGAATTATGGTTCTTTTAATAGTTTAATAGCACAGCCTGATTTTGATAAATCTTCTTTAAATGATATGGTTGTTTTTGGAAATACATTTGCAAATGAAATTATTGTTTATTTGGAAAAATATATTGGTGTAGATTTAAGAGAAGAAATCAAATTACAATATAAAAAAGATTTAAAGATACCTTCATATGATTCTTTAAATATAGAAACAAATGATTGTTTGGCATTGTCTGTAAAAAATAGTGTTTTGTTAAAAGTATTGTGGGATATTTTTAAATTAGCTTCAAATGATGATGTTCGAGAGGAATTAGAAGAAATAAAAGAAGGTATTGAGTTAAATTAGTCTTGTTCTTTTTCTTCTTTGTCTTTAATATTGTCTAATACTTCTTTACCGGTGTCAGTAAGTCTGTATAATCTGCCTTTACGTGCTTCTTCATTAATACATTCAACAATTTCTTTGCTTTTTAATTCACTTAGAACTTTGGAGATGTGGTTGGTTCTAATCCCACTGTCTTTCGCAATGTTTGTTGGTATCTTTACATCGTCTCCAATAGATTTTAATGTTTTTTCACGATATTTAGAAATTTGAACGTATGAAGTTAATTTCAAAAGTTCATCATTTTCCTTTGACATAATAAAATATTTTATTTTACTGTTATAAAAGTTTTATAACATATTATTCCTATCTTAACCACTGATTAGATTGCTATGTTTTTGTTTATTCATGTTTTAATTTATTAAATTTAAATAATTAATTTAATATATATCTTGTGTTAAAAATAATATTATATAATTTAATTTTGTTGTTTAAAATGAAATGTAGTAAATGCGGTTTTGAAAATAAGGACAATGCGAAATTTTGCACAAAATGTGGTGGGAAATTAATTGAAGAAAATAATCCTCCTGCCGTTAATCAAAGTTCCAATAATTCTAAAATTATTGTGGCTTTATTGATTGTGATAATTATTATTCTTGTTGCGGTTATCGGTTCTTTTGTAATGACTAATCATTCAGATTCCTCTTCAACCAGTGACGCTTCAAGTGGATCCGTAAAAACATCTCAGGATGCTAGTGGTGATGAAGAAAATAATCAACAAACCACCCAATCTGCGGATTCTTCCAAATCAAAAACCAAGTCATGGGAATCTATAGGTCGTTATTCCGGTTCGGGTTCCGGATCACAGAAGATTGATGTTCCATCAGGTAAAATCATGGTGAAACTTTCAGCATTCCCTATTAAAAATTATGCTGATAATCATTTGTATGTAACCGGTTCAAGTGGTACTGGCGGTGTAGACTGGGGACCAACTAGTGATGTAGAAACCAGATCAGATTCATTTGAGTGTACTTTATCCAGTTCAGAGACTTTCACTATTGATTATTATGAAACAGTCAGTTGGGAAGTTGAATTTTTCAGATATCAATAAATTATTAATATGCTGAATAATAAAGTATCTAGTATGTTTTTTGATTTAAATATTAAAGGTAGCAGCCTGGAAAATAATTTGATTTTGGCCAATCAGGCTTCTGAATATGGTTGGAATCATATTAATTTTTCATATGGTCAAAATGATTTTGCAGATGCCTTAAAATTTAAGGATGAGCTTATTGATGAGTTAAATGAAAAAATTTCATGCGACTACACTTTAGAAATTAAATCAAATAAGGTAAATGAAATCAGAAAGATTACTAATAAGTTTAGAAATAAATCTTCATGTATTTCAGTTGTTGGCGGAGATTTAAAGGTAAATAGAGCAGTTCTGGAAAATATTAAAATTGATGTTTTATCAAGACCATACCTAAAGCGTTTTGACAGTGGAATAAATCATGTGCTTTCTCATGAAGCTGTAAACAATAATGTTGCTATTGAATTATGCTTTAAAGATATTTTGAGAAGTTATCTGTCTCATAGGTCTAAAGTAATTTCTAATTTTAAGGATATCTATACGTTATACAGAAAATTTGATTTTCCATTAATTTTATCGTCTCGGGCAGAATCTGTTTTTGACATTAGAACCACTCATGACTTTGTTGCTGTTTTTAAACAAACTGGATTGTCTGATGATGAAATAGAAAAATCATTTATCACATCTTTGAATATATTGGAATTTAATAAAAATCGTGATGATCTTATTTTAAAAGGCGTAAGGAGGGTTAATGATGGGTCTTAAGGTTCTTCCACCTACACTTCGCAAAAATAATCGATATTTAACAGTTGATATTAAAATCACTTCTCAGATTACTAAGGATAATCTTGTTTCAATCGTTTGGGATGCATGCGTAAAATTTCAAGGAGAACTCAATTCAGCTAATTTTAATTTATGGGTAATGAGATTTTATGAGATTGAAAAAACTGAAGAATATTACTGTTATAAGGCAATTATAAGATGTCAAAGAGATTTTGTTGATGATGTAAGGTCATCATTAGCCTTGGCAAATATGTACAGAAATGAGAGAATTTCCATAACTACAGTGGGTTTGTCCGGAACAATAAAAGCATCACATAAATTCATTTAATTACTTTTTGTTATTTTAAAATAGAAAACTTTATAAATAATATATATTATATATAACAATTGAATTTATGGAAACTGAGTAAAAAAAAGTATTTTAATAAACTACTGTGTAGTAATTAGAAGTAAATTGCCATTCATGGAGATTGGTTTTATTTTTTATGTTGTTGAATTAAAAATGTAATATTTATTAAAATATTTATATAAAATATGAGGTATTAATATGCAACCTTTACAAAATGCTGGATATGATAGGGCTATTACTGTATTTAGCCCAGATGGAAGACTTTTCCAAGTAGAATATGCAAGAGAAGCTGTTAAAAGAGGAACAACCTCAATCGGTGTAAAAAGTTCTGAAGGTATTGTTTTAGCTGTAGATAAAAGAACCACTTCTAATTTGGTAGAAGCTTCATCTATTGAAAAAATATTTAAAATAGATGAACATATTGGAGCAGCTACTTCAGGTCTTGTTGCTGATGCAAGAGCTTTAGTTGAAAGAGCAAGAGTGGAAGCTCAAATTAACAAAATCACATATAGCGAACCTATTAGGGTAGAAAGCTTATCTAAAAAGTTATGTGATATGTTACAGTTATATACTCAAAATGGTGGTGTAAGACCTTTCGGTTCAGCTTTAATCATCGGTGGAGTATATGAAAATAAATGTAAATTATTTGAAACCGATCCTAGTGGTGCATTAATCGAATACAAAGCTACTGCAATTGGTTCCGGCAGATCTGCTGCTATGGATATTTTTGAAGAAAAATATTCTGATGATGTTACATTAGAAGGAGCTATCAAATTAGCTATTACTGCTATTGATGAAGCTACTGATCATGATACTACTTCAAACAATGTTGAAATTGCTGTCATTAAAAAAGATGATGGTAAATATGAAAAACTTTCTCATGAAGAGGTTCAAAAATTCATCGATGAAATTTTGGCTGAAAAAGAAGAGGAAGTTGAAGAAGTGGATGATTCTGAAGAAGATGAAGAATAAATGTTTATAGTTGGGGGATGTTTCAATGGTAAATGTTGATGAAGCTATTATTGCTAAATATGAATATTGTGGTGAACATTTTGAAATATTGGTTGACCCTGATTTAGCAGCTGATTATAGAAATCCTGATGGCCCAGATGTTGCCATTGAAGATCTTTTAGCTGTTGAAGAAATTTTTAAAGACTCCAAAAAAGGAGACAAAGCTTCTGATGAAGCTATGAATAAAATTTTTGAAACTACAGATCCTATTGAAGTTTCTAAAGTTATACTTGAAAAAGGGACTGTTCAATTAACTGCTGATCAAAAAAGAAAAATGCAAGAGGATAAACGTAAATTGGTTATTAATAAAATAGCTAAAGAAGCAATAAATCCTCAAAATGGATTACCTCATCCAGCACAAAGAATTGAAAATGCTATTGATGAGGCTAAAGTTAAATTTGATCCTTTCACTTCAGTTGATCAACAAGTCCAAACTGCTTTAAAAGCTATTAAACCACTTATTCCTATCAGGTTTGAGAAAGTTAAAGTTGCAGTCAGACTCCCAGGTTCTGCCGCAGGTAGTGCCTATTCTATAATTCACGGATTTGGTGAAATTATAAATGAAGAATGGCAACAAGATGGGTCCTGGATAGGTATTGTTGAAATGCCTGGTGGTCTTCAAGATTCCTTTGCTGCTAAAATGGCTGAAATTTCAAGTGGGGAAGCAGAAACTAGAACTATTAAATAATTAAATTAATTTTCAACTTATGGGATTATTATGATATATGTGGAGAATAAAGATTTAGTTATTCCTGGACAAGTATTGGCTGATGATGAATACTATTCAGGGAGAGGTACCTTTAAAGAGAATGGTAAAGTTTGTTCTTCTTTAATGGGACTTGTTTCTTTAAGGAATAAAAAAATAAGAGTTATTCCTCTTAAAAGTAAATATGTTCCTAAAAAAGGAGATGTTGTAATAGGTAAGATTAATGATGTTAGATTCTCAATGTGGGATGTAGATATTAATTCACCTTATTCTGGAATTTTACCTGCTTTTGAAGTGTTCGGTCGTGAGAAAAAAGAACTCAACAAAGTATATGATGTTGGGGACGTGCTATTTTTAAGAGTTGTCGACGTTGATGAAATCAAAAAGGCAAAACTTGGTTTAAAAGGAAGAGGAATGGGTAAATTCAAAGGAGGAATTATTGTAGATATTGCTCCAACCAAAGTTCCTAGATTAATCGGTAAAAAAGGTTCAATGATCAACATGATTAAAGATAAAACAAAATGTAAAATCGTCGTTGGTCAAAATGGTCTTGTATGGGTTAAAGGTGATGGGGACATGGAACAACTTACCAAAAATGTTATTCATTTAATCGAAGCTGAAGCTCATACTTCCGGTTTAACCAACAAAATCAAAAACAAATTATACTTAGCTATTGATGGTGAATTACCACCTGAAGAAGTTCCTGAAGAGGAAGAAGAATTTGTTTTAGAAAAACCTAAACTTCAAAATTTTAAAGAAGAATTAGAGCAAGAAGAAAAAGAAGCTGAAGAAGAAGCCGAAGAAAGTGAAGATGAAAAAGAAGATAAACCTAACATAGCTGAGGTTATTGAAGAAATTAAGAGAAAAAATAAAAAGGATAATACATTATCTTATGGTGATAACTCAAATAATTCTTTTATTTTAAATAATAAATAATGATTATTAATTCTTCGTGTATAAAATGAGGTTGATATGATGTCAGAAATGATAAGAGAAGATGGTAGGAAGTTTAATGAATTGCGTCCTATAAAAATTGAAGCTGGAGTTCTTGAACGTGCAGATGGTTCAGCTTATTTGGAAGTTGGAGGAAATAAAATTTTAGTTGCTGTTTATGGGCCAAGAGAATCATATATCAGAAGATTACTAGAGCCTAATACTGGTGTTATCAGATGCAGATATAACATGGCTCCATTTTCAGTAGATGATAGGAAAAGACCAGGGCCTGATAGAAGATCATCTGAAATTTCTAAAATTACTGCTGATGCATTAAGACCAGCATTAATGTTGGAAAATTATCCTCGTTCAATGATTGATATTTATATAGAAGTAATTGAAGCTGAAGGTGGAACTCGTTGTGCAGGAATTACTGCAGCTTCCGTTGCTTTAGTTGATGCAGGAATACCTATGAAAGATATTGTTGTAGGTTGTGCTGCTGGTAAAGTTAATGATGAAATTGTGCTTGATTTGTCTGAAGTTGAAGATAAAGAAGGTCAAGCTGATGTTCCAATAGCTATTATGCCAAGAACTGGTGAAATTACTTTATTACAAAGTGATGGTAATTTAACTGAAGAAGAATTTGCAAAAGCAATCGATTTAGCTATGGAAGGATGTCTTGAAGTAAGTAAGCTTCAAAAAGAAGCTTTAATGAAAAAATATTCTACAGAATAGTGGGTGGATAATATGGATATAGTACCAGAAATTACAAGACAAAGTATTACTAACCTTGTCACAAATGATAAAAGAGAAGATGGCAGGGGATTAGATGAGTATAGGGATATTTCTATTGAAACTGATGTAATATCTAAAGCTGAAGGTTCTGCTCGTGTTAAAATTGGTGGAACTCAAGTTATTGTAGGTATTAAACCACAACTTGGAAGCCCATTTCCAGATACTCCTGAACTTGGAGTTTTAATGACTAATTGTGAAATGTTGCCAATGGCTGATCCTAACTTTGAACCAGGACCACCTAGTGATGATTCAATTGAACTTGCACGTGTGGTTGACAGAGGTATTCGTGAAAGTGAATTAGTGGAATTGGATAAATTATGTGTTGAAGAAGGAAAACACGTTTGGATGTTATTTATTGATTTACATATCATTGATAACTGTGGAAATCTCTTTGATGCATGTGAATTAGCTGTAATGGCTGCACTTAAATCCACTAAATTACCTGTAGCATCAATTGTTGATGAAGAAGTTGTTTTAAGTGAAGATGAAACTTTTGATTTACCAATCAACAATGAATTAGCTTTATGTACTTTTGTTAAAATTGGTGATAAAATGGTTTTAGACCCAACATTGGATGAAGAAAGAGTTGCAAGTGCTCGTTTAAATGTTGGTGTTACTAAAGATGGTAGAATTTGTTCTATGCAAAAAGGCGGTTCCCAACCATTTAATAAAGAAGAACTTCTTTCAGCTGTAAATGTAGCTATTTCAAAAACAAAAGAATTGATAGAACATCTCTAAATGTCTGATGGACGATTCAGATTTCTAAATTCTTTTTTTTCTATTTTTTTATTATCAATTAAAACAAATTTTGTATCTATTTTTTCTATTAATCCTTTGATGTGCAAAACATCTGTACTTATTAATTCTTCAATAGTCGGAATTATATTTTTACTGTAAATTGAATGGAGTGGTTCGGATGTTTTTAGTTTCATATTTGAATCATGAAAAGGCACAATTGCCTGATAATTCACATCAATTTCTTTAAAAATAGTTTTCACATATTTTTGTGAGACATATGGGCTATCACAAGGCAACACTAATGCATAATTGCTTGTGATGTATGATAATCCGGTCATTATCCCTGGCATAGGGCCTTTGTCTTTTATTTTATCTTCAACAAAGGTGATTTTATAAGTGTAATCTTTTGGATTTATGAATTTGCTATAGTTTTCAATTCTTTTTTCATCATTTAAAACAATTATTGCTTCATTAATTTGGTGGTTTAAAGTAGAAAGGATGTGTTTTATCATAGGTTTATCCTGAATAATCATAGACCCTTTGTCACGCCCCATTCTACTACTTTTACCTCCACATAAAATTATACAAGATTTAATATTTTCATTATTTTCGTTTTCATTACTCATATTAAATCTCCTATTTTTTTTTCATTCTGTAACATATACGCTTGCTGTTTCATCAAATGGATTGGTACGTATTATCAATGCAATCATGTAAGGGTAATGCTTATTCAAGTATCTTAAATAGTAAACCCATTCATAGACTAATTTGCTGTATACTCTTTGCATGTCTCCATTTAAATGAGCAAAGTCTGAATCTGAAACTAATGCCAAATCTTTTCTGTGTTCTAATTCTTCATCCAGGTGAAGAATTGCATTTATCAAACCGGTGAACTCTTCCTTTTCAAGTAGATTTGGATTGTTTATTAAATTGATAATAAACTCTCTTTTATCAACTAATAGGGTTCTTAAGTTTTCTAAAAACTCTTCCCTATCTTCTAATCCCATATCTATAGCTGAAAAGTCAACAGTAGAACTTTTAAGTTCATTTAATTTATTTTCATAATCCTTATCTTCCCAGTTTTTAATGGATTTTAAGTTTTCAGTACTTGCTTTATATTTGTTTACGGTACTTAATTGATTGATTAATTCATTTCCAACTTCAGAAAAGAAGGTGCTCATAAGCATATCTAATTTTTCAAGCATTGCTTCTTTTTCTTTTCTTTCAATAATTTCATCAAGTAAAAATGCCACAAGTAAAATATCTACCGGAATAAAACCTAAATGGGTCCAAACATAAGATATGATATGTTCAGCATCTCCTAAGACCAAATAATTTGATCCATAGATGATAATTATTAAAAGGACCATTAATATTGAAAATTTTAATTTCCAACTTAAACGTTTACTCATTTTGTAATCTCCTTTTTTTATCTTTTTTTAGCAGTTATAATCGCTATTGGGTTTTCGCTAATCATTAATATTCCACGATCAAGAACTCTTCCATTAGAAACATTAACTTCCATGATTTTTGGATTATATCCCAAATCTTTAAGTTTGTTAATGGCTTCAACTTTAGTGTCAACCAATATCGCAGTGATTAGTATCCTGCCCTTTGAATTTAATTTTTCATCAACAATGTCTAAGATATTTTCAAGTTGTCTGCCACTACCCCCAACAATGGCAATGTCAATATTGTCAATATCTTTTAGAGCATTTGCTCCATCATCATTAATTAATGTGACATTATCGCCTAGTCCGAACTTTTCAAGGTTTTTACCTGTAACTTCAATTGCTTCGGGATTTGTATCAATGGATATGACTTCACATGCTCTTTGTGAAAATTCACATGTAAGTCCTCCGGTCCCACATCCGCAATCGACAACCTTGTCGGCATCTGTTACTTCAGATTTATATAGCAAAATTGCTCTTATGGCTTCCTTGGTTGGTCCAGGCACATCACAGGATTTAATAAAATCCGTATCTTCTAACATTTACTTCCACCTTTTAAATAGATTATTTTCAATTTTTAAAGAGTCTAAAATCTTTCCAACAATGAAGTTTATTTGGTCATCTACCGTATCATGGTTGGAATAAAATCCAGGCATTGCTGGCAGGATTATAGCTCCTTCTTGTGATAATGTTAGCATATTTTGAATGTGAATACTTCTAAGTGGAGTTTCACGGGGGACAATGACTGTTGGTCTTTTTTCTTTAAGGCTCACATCTGCCACTCTTGTAATTGTATTTGATCCATATCCGTTGGCTATGGATGACAGTGTTTTCATGGAACATGGTACAATGGCTAATGCATCGGCTTTAAAGGACCCGCTATTGATTGAAGCGGTCATGTCATTGAAATCATAGTAGTTATCGGCAATTTTTATGATTTCATCCACTTCATATTCGGTTTCAGATTCAATAACTGTTTTCGCAGCGTCACTGATAACTAATCCGCTTTCAATATCTAATTCTTTTAAAACTTCAAGTAATCTTATTCCATAAATTACTCCACTTGCTCCAGTTATTGCAACAATAATCATTTTATCTCCTAAAATAGTTTAATTTGGTCATAATGAATTCCATGGAATTTTTCCTTATCTATTTCCGGCAAATCCAAATATTGTTCTAATTTGAATTTTTCAAATTTTTCCTTTTCATCTTCGGGAACGTAAAGGCTTATGTCAGGTATGTTGAATCTGGCTTTGCTTAATGCTGAAATGATGTTGGAAATTTCTGTCAAGGGATATAATTTTCCATCCAAATCAACTTGGGTTTTCATTTCATCAAAACGAGGATATGCTGCTATGTTGATAAATACATAGTCTTCATTGATATTGTAATCCTCAGATATTTCTTTTTCAGCCTTTCTCAATTCATCTGCCTTAATCTTATACATTTTTTCCGGAATTTTAAAATTATCCAACCTGATTGTCTTTACTCTTTTTAACAGTTTTCTGTTGTCTAATCGATTCATGATGTCATTTGCATATTTATTGTCGCAATTTCTAAATATTGAGACAATGTCATTATCATCATATTTGTAAATGTCTTTTTCATTGATTATACCATCATCGATTATCTTTCGAAGACTTCTTCTAAACATCGAATTGACGATTCGGGTAGTATGGTGTTGATAAACGCTTGGATACATGAAATATCTGGAGACTAATGCTCCTTCAGCTGCCTGAACACCTTTGATATTTAATATTAATCCGTCTTCCAGTTTTAAGTTTGATATTATTCTTTCATAATCAATAACTCCGTAGGCTACACCGGTGTTGTGTGAATCTCTTAAAAGATAATCCATTCTATCGACATCAAGTTCTCCAGAAACAATTGGTCCTAAATATCCTTTTCCATTGACAATGTCTACAATATCATTGATGTTGAATTTTTCTTCAAGCAAATCTCTCATTGATGTTTTTGTAATAACATATTTTGTAAGTTCTTCATGAGGCACTGAAAGCACTCCTTCTGAAACGTGGGAGAATGGGCCGTGACCTATATCATGTAGAAGTGCGGAGATTCTTATCAGTTCAATTTCATCATTCGATAGTTCCAATTCGGTTGCTAGTTTTGATCCTAGGTTCATTGTTCCAATTGAATGCTCAAATCTTGTGTGATTTGCACCGGGATAAATTAAACTGATTAAACCCAATTGCTTTATTCTTCTTAAACGTTGAAATTGGGGCATGTCCATGATTTGTTCTTCAAATTTGTTTAAACTGATATCTCCATATACACTATCTCTGATAAATTTTTTCTTTTCTCCCATTATCAATACCTCCAATTGTAACTTTCACTATAAGAATAGTGGTTGGTATAATTGTCCGTATAAGTGGTATAATTGTCGTAAACATTTGTAGTGTTATGTGTGCGGTTAGTTGTGTTGGTAGTATTTGTTTTGTTTACAGGTTCTATTATTGTAGGAACTTCTTTAATTTCTTTTGGCATAAATGAATTATTTTCAATTGAAATTAATTTATAAGAATCAGTTTTTGGTGTTACTGTCAAATTTACAAATACGCTGCTAATACAAAATGCAATAATTGCTATTATAAAAAATATTAATAAATTAGCTTTTATTGACTCTCTCATAATAACACTTTTTTCTGTTCAATTTAAAAATTTAATCAATACTATTATTATCTATTTAATAAGCTATTATTTAATATTTCTTATTTAATTGAATTTTAAAGTAATTTTTTAAGCTATTTTGAAATTTTTGTAGGTTTTGTTAAGATTTTTTTTGTTTTTGTATTGTGTTCAATCAAAATGTTTATATATACCTAAATGCAATTATTATATATCGGAAGTATACTTCCGACATATTGTTTCCGGCTACGGCCGATATTAAATTTTTGAGTAAGATAAAATGGATATGTTTAGTGCTGGTGATACTGCATGGATTCTGGTTTGTACATTACTTGTATTACTAATGAGTATTCCTGCAGTAGCATTTTTTTATGGAGGATTAAGTAAAAGAAAAAATGTTTTAAATACAATTTTTTTAACTTTCATTGCATTTTCTATTATTAGTATAATTTGGGTAATTTTCGGTTACCAATTTGCATTTGGAAGTGATGTTAACGGATTAATAGGTTCACCAACAAATTTCTTTTTACAGGGAATTTCTTTGGATGATTTAAACGGAACAATTCCGACATTGTTGTTTGTAATGTTTCAATGTGCTTTTGCAGGTTTGACCTGTGCGATAATGTCAGGAGCTTTAGTTGGCAGGATGAAAACAAAAGCATGGATAATATTTGTTCCGCTTTGGGCTTGTTTAGTTTATGTCCCTATTGCCCACTGGGTATGGGGAGGAGGATGGCTAATGCAAATGGGAGCATTGGATTTTGCAGGAGGTGCAGTAGTTCATATTAACTCAGGTATTTCTGCATTGGCTGTCGCTTTAGTATTAGGTAGAAGAAAAGACACTTCATTAATTCCACACAACTTAGGATATGCAGTTTTAGGAGCTGCTCTTTTATGGTTCGGATGGATGGGATTCAATGGAGGATCAGGTCTTGCAGCAGATGGACTTGCTGCAAATGCAATCATAGTTTCAAATGTCTCAGCTGCTATGGGTCTTGTTGTTTGGACTATATTGGATACTTATATTGTAGGAAAACCAACAATACTTGGTGCAATATCCGGTGCAGTTGCCGGTTTGGTAGGAATTACTCCTGCAGCAGGTTTTGTTGATGTTTTTGGAGCATTGGTGATTGGTGCAATATCACCGATAATTTCATACTTTGCTATATATTACCTAAAACCTAAATTAGGATATGATGATGCTTTAGATGTATGGGGAATTCATGGTATGTCTGGAGTTTGGGGTGCAATTGCTACTGGAATATTTGCTGTTCCAGCAATTGGCGGAACTGCCGGATTATTATATGGAAACCCTGACCAGGTTTTGATTCAAATAATTAGTGTTGTGGCCACTATTGTATATTCATTTACAATTAGTTACATATTAGCTAAAATATTGGATAAATCACTGGGTGGTATGAGAGTAGACGAAGGCGAAGAGATCGGAGGATTAGATTCCAATCTCCACAAGGAGTCTGCTTATAACTTTAATTCATAGGTGACATGTTATGAAAAGTATTGTAGCTATTATCAGACAAGAGAAATTCAATGATGTTAAAAATGCCCTTTTGGAAGCAGGTTGTGAAGGAATGAATGTAACTGAAGTAAAGGGCAGAGGTAGTCAAAGAGGTATAAGAGAATCATACAGAGGTTCTAGTTATTGCATTGACTTGATTCCAAAAACACGTATCGAAATAATTGTTAAAGATGACGGTGTAGATTTAATTGTTGATGCAATTAAGAAAGGAGCTTATACTGGTAATATAGGTGATGGAAAAATATTTATCTACCCTATTGATAATGTAATTAGAATCAGAACTGGTGAAGAGGGTGATAATGCTGTTTAGGAATTTTTCTTAAAAGTATAAAATGGGGAATAATTTTGTTTATTTCCCAATTAAAATTTTTTCATTTTAATTTCAATAATCAATAACGACACCATTTATTTCGGATAAATCAACCCATGGACTTATTCCTTTTAGTTCGTATAATGTTCCATTTATGTATTCAAAGTCAACATTTTTATTGTCGCTTTCTAAATGGACTCTGTCATCGTTAATCTCACCTACTCTTTTTATGATTCCACCATATTCTTGAGAATTAGCTATAACAATGTCTCCAACATGAATATTTTTTGTTTTATTCACCAATACACTTTGACCATCCTTTAAAGTTGGATTCATTGATGTTCCACAGACATATGCAATAATGGGGATTTGATTTTTACCCAAAATTGAATCAATATTGATTTCAGGATTTTTTAATCCATGTCTGGTGCATATATCATTAATTCCATTGTATAAAGTAGTGATGTTTGATGCTGAATCATTCATAGCATCCAATGTATAATCGCAGATTTCACCATTCAAACTCTTTGAGTTAATATTGGCCATTGTATGAGTTGAAACGCTGACATTTTCACCATCAATGTAAACATCTACAGTTTCCTTAGAAATTAAATTAAATGCAAAAATAGAAAGTATGATAATTATAAATATAGCCAAAATTATTTTTTTAGCCATTTACATCACTCGTCCATTATGTTTAAATCCATATTAAGCAAAGCTTTCATTGTTTCAATATCGATTTGGCCGGGTGCTGTAACGTCAGTTCCAGCTGCAAAAGTAATTGGTGAGTTAAATTTGGATGCCATGACTCTGGTGTAGCTTCCTAGGTCGCCCATGGAAATGGCAATAGTGTCGCTGCAATGTGAAAGAACTGCAAGGATTGTTAAGGTATCCTCTAAATCCTGAGGCATAAATGCAACTTTTGCAATGTCTCCTAATTCTTGTTCTTTTTCAACAATGTATGTTATTTCATTTAAATCGGGTGTTTTTTCAAAATCATGATATGAAACGATGGTTTTTACTCCGGTATCATGTATTTTTTCTATATATTCGTCATTGCTTTGAAGTTCAATATCAACATACTCCACTAACTCAGCGCACTGGTATAGTATATTGAAGCGATCTTTTTCACTACCCTTAAAAGAACCGCCTTCAGTACTGATTCTATTGGTGGCTATCATTGGAAAATTAATTTCTTTGATTGTATTTTTAATTTCAGTAATGTCAGGATTTTTAAGTCCATCAATTCTAAATTCTAACACATCAGCTCCTTTTTCAATGCAATCCTCAGCTACTTTTATGACGTTTTCACAATCTTTTTGAAAAATGGGAATTGCAATTTTGGTTTGAGAATACATTAATATATAATATTATATATTGTCATTATTAAATTTTCTTCAAAAAATTATTAATGTTTATATAAATTAAAAAACAAAATATATACCAATAAAATATTTATATTTTATTTGTTTGTTTAATAAATTTTAAATAGGTGTTAACTTGAAAATTACAGCTATAGGTGCAGATATTTCAAAAAATGATGTATCTTGCAGTACTAAGCTAGTAGAAACTATTGAAAAAAACCTTTATAAAGTTAAGGAACTAGGTGCAAGGAATGTTGCTTTAACAAATGTCACTGGTGATGATGTTGTGGTAAGTGCATTTGTAGAAGATGATTTGCTTGAGCCTATTAATGAAGGTATTGTAAATATTTTAAAATTAAGTGCAGAAGACTTCGGTGATTTATCTGGAATTTCACAGAATCCTGAAGAAGCAGGAGAGGGAATTTCATATGCTGAAGCAAGCATAAGACCAGATAGATATCCTGATGCTATTGTTTTAGGTTTTGACACATATGGTGGTGAACCATTTGTAGCAGATGTGGCAAACTCTGCTATTGAAGCTGCAGAAGGCATGAAAAATTGTACTGATGTTTCAAATTATATTGAAGCTAAAACAAGAAAAATACCTGGTGTAGGTTATGTTTCACCAGAAACGGATGATCCAGTTGTTGTGGCTACTGTTGAAAATATAGAATCTGTTGGTGTGATTGCAGGAGCGATGATTGGTGCTGCACTTGGAAATAAAAATACTTATTTAGTTAAAAGAGGGACAACCTGTAATGTGTTGCCGGGTAGTGTAATATTTTCCGCTACTGCTTTTATGAATGGAAATGTTATTGATTTAGCCGTTCCATTTGAAAATAAAACAAGAATATTAAGATAGGAGTTTTATATATGATTTTATTAAATGAAGATACAAAATGTTTGGTTCAAGGAATAACTGGAAAACAAGGTTCATTTCACACAGAACAAATGTTAAAATATAATACCAATATTGTTGCAGGACTTACTCCTGGAAAAGGTGGCCAAGACTTTTTAGGAGTGCCTATTTTTAATTCAATTGAAGAAGCTAAAGAAGAAGTTGACATCAATTCTTCAATTATTTTTGTACCTGCAAGGTTTGCTAAAGATGCTGCTTTTGAAGCAATAAAACATTTGGATTTAGTTGTTATTATTTCAGAACATATTCCTGTTCATGACAGTATGAAAATTATGGAATATGCAAAACAGATGGATACTACTGTCATAGGTCCAAATACTCCGGGAATTATTTCTCCTGGAGTCGGTAAATTGGGAATAATGCCTACTCATATTTTTTCTGAAGGAAATATTGGTGTAATTTCAAGAAGCGGTACATTAACTTATGAAATTGCAAGTGAACTTACAAATGCTGGAATCGGTCAAAGTACTGCTGTAGGTATTGGTGGAGACCCTGTCACCGGAAATAATTATGTTGACATATTAAAAAGATTTGAAGAAGATGATGCTACTGATGCTGTGGTATTAATTGGTGAAATCGGAGGAAATGCAGAAGAAAGAGCTGGAAAATACATTCATGATGAAATGTCAAAACCTGTTGTTTCTTACATTGCTGGAAGAACTGCACCTCCTGGCAAAAGAATGGGTCATGCAGGAGCTATTATTCAGGGAGATTCTGGTACTGTTGCAAGTAAAACCAAAGCTTTAAATGAAGCTGGTGTGGATGTAGCTAAAAAACCATCTGAAATTGTAGAATTACTTAAAAAGGTTATGTAATGTCAAATCAAGAAATTATTGATAAATTATTAAATGAAGAAATGAAACTTTACCAGGTTGATGGTGAGGTTTCTGCCAGTGAAGCAACTGATATTAGAAGAGAATTTTTAGAGCAGAAATATGGCCTGAATTTATCCAATATCTCAAATTACACACTGGATATGGAAAGAGCATCTGCCCGTAACATTGAAAATTCTATTGGCGTATTGCAACTTCCAATGGGAATTGCAGGTCCTTTGAAAATCAATGGAGAGTTTTGTCAAAGGGAGGTGTTTGTTCCGTTAGCTACTTCTGAAGGAGCACTTGTTGCATCAATAAATAGGGGTGCATCTACAATTACTGCTTCTGGTGGGGCTAATGCAAGAGTTGTGTCAGATATTATGACTCGTGCACCTGCAATCAAATGTAGTGGTGCAAGTGAAGCTTTAAAAATCAAACAATGGTTTATTGATAATTTCGATGAATTAAAAGAAATTGCTGAAGGTACAACTTCACATGGAAAATTAATTAAAATTGATCCTATCTTAATTGTTGGAAGCTATGTTTATCCAAGATTTGTTTTTTCAACTGGAGACAGTATGGGAATGAATATGGTAACAATAGCTTCTGAAAAAATATTGGAAAAATTAGCACAAGACACTACTGCGAATCATCTTGCATTAAGTGGTAATGTTTGTGTTGATAAAAAGCCTGCTGCCATAAATATAGTCGAAGGCCGAGGAAAAACAGTCATAGCAGATATATTAATACCTAAAGACATTGTTGAGAAAAAACTCAAAACTACAACTGATGCAATTGTTGAAGTCAATATGGCTAAAAATCTGATTGGTTCTGCAGCCAGTGGAAGTATGGCATTCAATGCTCATTATGCAAATATGGTTGCTGCAATATTTTTAGCGACTGGACAGGATGCAGCTCATGTTGTTGAAGGTTCATTAGGAATCACCACTGCTGAAAATAGAAATGGTGATTTATATTTCTCTGTAAACTTACCTGATTTGCCTGTAGCTACTGTTGGTGGTGGAACAAGCCTTGAAGTAGCTCATGAAGGATTGGAAATTTTAGGTGTTGCAGGTTCTGGTCATGCAAAAGAATTTGCAGAAATAGTGGCATGTACTGTTTTGGCAGGTGAATTATCTCTTGTTGGGGCAATTGCAGCAGGACATCTTGCAAGAGCTCACCAACAACATGGAAGAGGATAAAATGGATGACTTTGATGAATTGTATCCTGAATTAACTCTTGAAACTGATGATATGATAATGACTATTGCCGTTAAAAAGGACTACTCTAGAATTGAAGATTTGGATAAAAGAAAAGAAGAATTCATCAATGATTTAAACAATTTCATTAAAGAATTTAGTGAAACACCGGAATCCGATGATTTCATGAGATATTATGACTATTAGTATTTGGAATCAAGTTTTTCAATTACTTTTTTAACATTTACCTTTGTTTCAAAACATCCTGTTTTTTCAAGTAAAACTCCTTGCGGACAAAAATCGGACAGTAACATCATCACTTGATTTAAATCTTCATGACAGGCAACGCCTATAACTGCCTGGAAATTATTTTCTTTTACTATTTTTTTAACAAAACTTGACCCAGGAACGATATATAATTTATAACCTAAAGAATCAGCTTTCTTTTTAATAACTCCTATTGAACATAATCCGCATTTGGTACAGTTCAAACCCTCTTTTTGGAGTGTTGCAGGACAATCCCTATGTCTTAAACAGTGAGGTAGAAAAATCAATGTTTTTTCAGCAGGGACATGTCTGAATTTTTCCTTGTTGATTTCATCCCTAACTTTAATGGCTATATTATCAATCAAATGTTCATCAAGCTTTAAGATACGGGATATTGTTTTAAAAGGTGAATATAATAAATCCACAATATATAAAATGAATCTGGGGAATTTTATCTGGTTTTTACGAGCAATTAGATATCCTAAAATCAATACTACAATAAAAAGTATGACGATTAAGATGGCTATAAAAACCACTAATTGACCTAAAAACATATAAAATGAATCAATGAATATCATATTTTAACCTAAAATTTTTCAATAGTGTAATTATCGAAATTTTTATTTAATTTAACCCCAGTTGGTGTTTTTGTTATTTTAAGTCCTGATAAACTGTCACATGAACATAAAATATTTTGTTCTGGGTGTGTTCCAGGTATTATGTTACAGTTTAAGTTTACGCCATCGCCAATGGATATTACAGTTTCCAAACGTTTGGTTGATGGATGATCTTTATTTAAAATTATCAATGGCGAAGATTCTTCACGGCTCAAATAAGCTTGTGAACGTATTGCTCTTTTATCTTTTTTAAAGTTGGATACGGCGATTATGTCATCTGATTCTAAAAATTGAACTATCTCTTCGTTGTCCTGTGTAGCAATAAACAACATTTTATTTTCGTAAGCTACTTTTACAATGCCTACGATGCCTGTTTCCCCTTCAAGAAATAGTATTTCATCATTTTTAAAATCGATATTCATAATAATCACTTAAAAAATAAAAAAGAGAGTAAATAAATTTACTCTGCAAGTTCAACATTGTCACTTTGACATGATGGACAAACTACCTTTTTTCCAAGACCTTTAAAGGAGTTTCCACAGTCTTTGCAATGATATTTTTTTGTTTTTAATTTTTTCAAATCAATATCGGCCATTGGCCCTCCGCTAGAACACATTTAAAATCACCTATATTATTATATATTATTATATATATTAATAGTTTATTTTAGATGTTATATTTTTAATTTTTTCAAGAATATTTTCATCATTTGTTAAGTCATAAATTATTTCATAATAATATAGGGACTGACTGTATAGGCGATTCTTTTCATATTCATCAGCCAATTCATAAAGTGTGTCCAAAACAAAAGGGTTGACTCCCAGTTGAATATTTTTGTTTTTGATAATGTTAATGCATTCATCTAAATTTAATTTCAATTCACTGTTTTTGGATTGGATATAATTGATTTCACTGTATGC
This sequence comes from uncultured Methanobrevibacter sp., assembly GCF_900314695.1. NCBI lineage: Archaea > Methanobacteriati > Methanobacteriota > Methanobacteria > Methanobacteriales > Methanobacteriaceae > Methanobrevibacter > uncultured Methanobrevibacter sp. Next base: position 81,959 of record NZ_OMWD01000005.1, read on the forward strand.
CTGAGGACTCAATTCATATTCCATACTATATATAAATAATGCCAGAGCTATTTCCATTTGATTTTCTTCTATATAGTAAAAACCTAATTGCCTGTAACATCTTGCAATATCCTGGGGGTAATATGCATATTTTAATGCGTCTGATACAAACATATAATATTTATTATAGGTGTATGTGTGGATTTTATAAATTTCGCTTAATTCAAGTATTACCCTTGAGGATACGGGATTGATTTTAATTGCTTTTTTAAGATATTTCTCTGATTTTTCAAATTGTTTATCTTCAAGAAGTAAAAATCCATAAATATAATATAAGTCCAGAACAGGCTGATTTGTTGGGATATATTTAATTTCATTTTTGCTTCCTATGTATCTCATGAAAATAAGTTCTTCTAAGGTATTTGTAAAAAAATGGTATTCTGCATCGTCATCGTTTTCAAAAGGGGATTGATATTTATTAATGAATTTATCGAGTTTTTCAAGTGCGACTTTTGATTTTCCATTTTCGATTTCATAAGCTACTTCATTTAAAATGTACATTAATTGTGTTTTGTTTTCAATAATTTGATTATATTCCTCCTTTTCAAATTCGCTAAGGCAATCCCACATCATGCTGGAGATTTCATTTAGGATTTCCTTATTGTTGGGGTGATTTTTGTAAACATCCATTTGTGAAGATAAATATTTTTTATTTAAATCCTTGTTTTCTCCTAAATTAGATTTAATTTCATTTATAATTTCTTCGTACATTAACACACCTAAAGTTACTTTAATAGGTAATATTTTTATATTACCAATACTTATATTATATATGTATAAAAATTTACTTTTATATTATTTTATTAAAAAAATTTTAAGGTGATTATGAAATGGCAAATCAACCAATTTTTATCCTTCCTGAAGGAACTGAAAGGTATTCAAAAAAAGATGCTTTAAGAATGAATATCACAGCAGCTAAAGTATTATCAGGTATTGTAAGAACTACTTTAGGTCCTAAAGGAATGGACAAAATGTTAGTTAACTCATTAGGTGATGTAACCGTCACCAATGATGGTGCAACTATCATGAGAGAAATGGAAATTAATCAACCTGCAGCTAGAATGCTTGTAGAAACAGCAAAAAAACAAGAAGACATTGTTGGAGATGGAACTACTTCTGTTGTTGTCATTGCAGGCGAATTATTAAGTAAAGCTGAAGAGTTATTGGATGATGGAATAGCAACTTCCATTGTTGTTAAAGGATTTAGAAATGCTACTGCAAAAGCAATTGAACTTTTAAATGGTATTGCTATTGATGCTGATGACGAAGAAACTCTTAAAAAAGTGGCTGTTACTGCTATGAGTGGTAAAGGTTCTGATTATGCAAAAGAACATTTAGCAGATTTAGTTGTTAAAGCAGCATTAAGAATTAAAGAAGATGGAAAATCTGACATTGATAATATTAATATTCAAAGGGTTTCTGGAGATTCAGTAGAAGATTCATTTTTAGCTGAAGGAATAGTAATAGATAAGGCACCTGTATCTAATAATATGCCAAAAGAAGTTAAAGATGCAAAAATCGCTATAATGAAATATCCTATTGAATTAAAAGATATTAATACTGATACTAAAATTGATATAACAAGCCCTGATCAATTTGAATCTTTCTTACTCCAAGAAGAACAAATGATTAAAGATTTAGTACAAAAAGTCATCGATTCTGGAGCTAATGTATTATTCTGTCAAAAAGGTATTGATGATATGGCAGAACATTACTTGAAAAAAGCTGGAATAATGGCTTACAAAAGAGTTAAAAAATCTGATATGGAAAGAATTGAAAAAGCTACTGGTGCTAAATTTGTATCTGACATTGATGATTTATCTCCTGAAAAGTTAGGTGTTGCTGGTCGTGTATATCTTGATAAAGTATTTGATCATGAATTAACTTTCATTGAAGATTGTGAAAATCCAAAAGCATCTTCTATTGTACTTAGAGGAAGCACCCGTTACGTAACTGAACAAATCGCAAGAGCATTGGATGATGCTTTAGGTGTTGTTGCAGCTACTATAGAAGAAGGTAAAGTCCTCATTGGTGGAGGAGCTTGTGAAATAGATTTAGTAAAACAATTAAGAGAATATGGTGAATCTGTAAGTGGAAGAGAACAATTGGCTATTTTAAAATATGCTGAAGCATTGGAAGTTATTCCAAGAACTTTAATTGAAAATGCAGGTTTAGATACTATTAATTTAATTGCAGATTTAAAAGCAGCTCACGAAGATTCTCCTTTCTTAGGTATAAATGTCTTTACTGGTGAAGTAGAAGATATGAAAGATTCTGGTGTAATTGAACCATTGAGAGTTAAAATCCAAGCACTTCAATCTGCTGGTGAAGCATCTGAAATGATTTTACGTATTGATGATATGATTGCAGCAAGAAATGCATTAGAATCTACCGGACCTGATGAAAGTGGAAATGATGCAAGTGGTATGCCTCCAATGCCTCCTGCCCCAGGTATGGGTGGAATGCCTCCAATGATGTAATTTTGAAAAATTTTATATTTTTCAATTTTTTCTATTTTTTTTTAAATATAATCTTATTTTACAGTATTAATTTAATATTATCTTTGTTTTTTGGTTTAACTTAATTAAATTTAATTTTTTTTATTAAATCAAGTTTAAATTATATGTTATTTTGTTTAATAAGCTTTTACATTACTGTTTTAATTTTAATAAATTAAAGTTACTTAAATTTATATTTCATATGATTTAGTTTTTTGATAGGTTATTTAGATTAATATGTTTTTTATTTGTTTATTTTCATAGGTTTTTAGTCTTATTTTTAAAAATTAAAATTGTTTAATTGGATTTAGAAATAACAAAGGTTTATATAAGATATTTGTGATAAATATTGTTGAAGTGAGATTGTAATCTCATGAGTAATTTATAAAATTGTTATGGAGGTAAATTATTTTGAACAAACAAATATTACTCACTGTGTTTTTGGCGTTTGCTGTTATTTTTTCAGTTTGTGCTGTTAGTGCCAGTGATGTAAATGTTACAGATTCATATGCTACTAGCTTAGTAGATGATACATCAGATGTTTCAGTCCCAATGG
>NZ_OMWD01000006.1 GCF_900314695.1 uncultured Methanobrevibacter sp.
TCAGTAGAGTTGTTAACAGGAGGTGGATTATTGCCAGGAGTATCGGAAGTAGTATTAGCAACATTCACAATAGTAGCATTAGTAATATTAACCTGAGTATAAATCACTAATTGCTTAGTTTCACCATTAGCCAAATCACCAACAATCCAAAGACCAGTAACTGGGTCATAATTACCACTGGAAGTAATATAAATTAATCCAGCAGGCAACTTATCAGTAACTCTAGTATTAACAGCAGCATCAGGACCTTTATTAGTCACAGTAATAGTCCAAGTAATAACCTCACCAGTCTTAACAGACTTCTTAGAAACCTCTTTAACAATATTGTTGGTTTTGTTGGAATCAGGAGTGTCACTGGTTACATTAGCCACATTTAATATTGTGGTGTTAGTAATATTTACGATAGTAGTTATTACTAAACTTGCAGATTTACCATTAGCTAAGTCTCCAACAATCCAAAGACCAGTAATAGGATCATAATTACCGTTAGCACCATTATAGATTAAGCCAGCAGGCAACTTATCAGTAACTCTTACATTCTTAGCATCAGACGGACCATTGTTGGTTACAGTAATAGTCCATGTGATTGTTTCACCGAATTTAGGGTTTTTGTTAGATACGACTTTAACAATTTCCAAATCAGCATCATCGTTTACTTTAGTAGTATTGTTTCCAATGTTGTTGTCAGTATTGTTATCCGGAGTAGTGGAATTAACAACAGCAATGTTTTCAATAGTACCATTTGAAATATCTACAATAGTTCTGATTACCAATTTTACAGTATTACCTATTTCCATATCTCCAATTAACCAAATTCCTCTAGAATAATCATAGACACCAGGACCTTCATGACCAGTGTATCTTAATCCAGCAGGCAACTTATCAGTAACGTTTACAGCTTTTGCTTTGTCAGGACCATGGTTGGTAACGATAATAGTCCAGGTAATTTCATCACCGAATTTAGGAGTAGCATTGGATACCAATTTGACAACTTCCAAATCAGCAACATCATCAACAACAGTAGTATTGTTTGTATCATTCTTTCTGTCACCAGGAGTGTCACTGGTTACGTTTGCAACGTTAACAATAGTCTTGTTGACAATGTTTGCAATAGTGGAAATCACTAACTGTTTAGATTCGCCATTAGCCAAATCACCAATAATCCAAACACCGGTGTCAGGATCATAATTACCAACTTCAGCCTTATGACTATTGTAAATTAAACCAGCAGGCAACTTATCAATAACTCTAGTGTTAACAGATTTATCAGGACCATTGTTGGTAACAGTAACAGTCCAGATTACGGTTTCACCGGTTTTTACAGTTTGTTTTGAAACTTCTTTAACAACAACCAAATCAGCTCTAGGACCAACATCAGTAGTGTTGTTACCAGGAGTACTATTACCCGGAGTATCTGAAGTTGCATTAGCAACGTTTCTGATAGTTGCATTGGTAATGTTAACCTGAGTAGTAATTACTAAACTTGCAGAAGCACCATTAGCTAAGTCTCCAACAGTCCAAATACCAGTATTGTTATTATAATTACCATCGGACTTAATGAATATTAATCCAGTAGGTAATATATCAGTTACTCTGGTGTTTACAGCTGTGTCAGGACCTTTGTTGGTTACGGTAACAGTCCAGGTAATGACTTCACCAGTTTTTACAATTTGTTTTGAAACTTCTTTAACAACAACTAAATCAGCTCTAGGATCAACATCAGTAGTGTTGTTAGCTTCGTTGTTTGTTTTATTTGGGTCATATACGTCATTGGTAACATTTACAATGTTGACTAAAGTTTTGTTGGTCACATTAACCAAAGTGGTTAAGGTCAAGGTTTGTGATTCGCCTTTAGCCAAGGATTTGATGTACCAAGTCATGTCATTTTCATCAAATATTCCATTAGTTTTTGAATAACCGGTTAATACTAAACCAGCAGGCAATTTGTCTTTTACATACACTTCCAATGCAGTGTCAGGACCTTTGTTGGTAACAACGATAGTCCATGTAATTTTATCACCGAATTTAGGATTCTTATTGGATACCAATTTGATGATTTCCAAGTCCGCTTCAGGGTCTACATCAGTAGTGTTGTTAGCTTTGTTGTTTTCAGTATTGTTATCAGGAGTAGTGGAGTTTACTACAGCAACATTTGTAATAGTTGCATTGGTAATGTTCACTAAAGTCTTAATGTTCAATACAGCCTTAGCTCCATTGGTCAAGTTACCGATAACCCAATAACCAGTATCAGGATCATATTTTCCGTTTGAATCGTCACTTTGATAGGTTAATCCTTTAGGCAATTTATCAATTACATAAGCATCAACAGCAGTATTAGGACCATTGTTGGTTACAGTAACAGTCCATGTGATTATATCACCGAAGCGAGGATTTTTATTGGATACAAATTTAATAACTTCCAAATCAGCACTTGCATCTTTAGGAACTTCAATAGTGTCATTATCCTTGTTGTTAGATTCGTTAGTATCATTGGTATCTGTGGTAACTTCTGCAACATTTGTAATGTTTTGACCGGACACATTAACTAAAGTGGTAATTAATAATGTTACCTTATTATTAACAGGTAATTTTCCGATAGTCCAAATACCAGTAGAAGGATTATAAGCACCGTTACTGTTATCACTAATCCATACTAATCCACTAGGCAATATATCATGTACACGTGTATTAACTGCATCATCAGGACCGTGATTTAAAACAGTGATATTCCATACAACTTTATCTCCTTTTTTAGGAGTTGCATTGGATACAGTTTTGATTACTTCCAAATCAGTTTGGTGGCCTACATCGACAGATGCATTATCTTCATTGTTTGTTAAGTCAGGGTCAGGAGTCTGTGAAGTTACATTTACAATGTTGGTAATAAAAGCTTTTGATGCATTAACAGTAGTATTAATGTACAATGCTCTGATTCCGCCTTTTTCAATGTCACCAATATTCCATTTGCCTGTATTCGGATCGTATGTACCATTACCCTTATGGCTTACATAAGTTAAATTAGCAGGCAATATATCAGTAGCGACAGCATTTATAGCAGTATCAGGACCGTGATTTATTACGACAATAATCCAAGTTACATTATCGCCTTTTTGAGGACTTGTATTACTTACAACTTTATAAATAGCCAAATCAGCCATTGGGTCAACATCAGTAGTGTTATTAGCTTCGTTGTTTGAAGTGTCATTGTCCGGAGTAGTGGATGTTACAACAGCAACGTTAGTAATAGTTGCGTTAGTAATGTTTACTCTTGTTGTGATTGTCAAAGTTACGGTTGCATCAATTCCCAAATCACCAATCTGCCAGATTCCCTGAGTAGGGTCATATAATCCAGGACCCTTGTGAGATATATAAACTAATTCAGCAGGCAATTTATCGTTTACAACAACATTTCTTGCGTTGTTTGGACCTTTATTGTGAACAGTTACAGTCCAGTCAATCTCATCACCGTATTTAGGAGTCTTGTTGGATACGAGTTTTATAATTTCCAAATCAGCAATAGCCGGTACGTCAATTGTTTCGTTGTCATAGTTGTTTGTTAAATCAGTATCGTAGGTTGAAGTGGTAATGTTAACTTCGTTAGTGATTTTACCAGTATCAACAACTTGAGTTGTAATATTAAATGAATGTCTTACACCAACATTCAAAGTACCGATAGACCAAACACCAGTATTATGATAGAATATACCGATATCAGGTTCAGTATGTGAAACATACTTCAAACCAGATGGTAATATGTCTTTAACTACAACGTTTCCAGCCACATTAGGACCGTTATTGACAACTGTAATAGTCCAGACAACATTATCATATTTGTTTGGAGTGAAATTATTTACTTTTTTAACTACAGCAACATCAGCTTCAGGAGGGACATTAATTCCATCTTCATCCCTGTTATTAGTTATGTTAGTATCAACAGTGGTTGAATTTACTTCTACAACATTAATAATAGTTTTATCAGTTGCATTTACTTTAGTGTAAATTTCCATGTATTGACTTTCATTTACAGCCATATTTCCAATATCCCATCTTCCGTTAGTTCCTGCATGAGAAATTTGTCCTTTAGATATATATGGCCTTTTTGTTTGAACTAAATCAGTAGGCAAATAATCTATTAAAACGACATTTTCAGCAACATTTGGACCATAATTGGTAACAACAATATACCAAGTTATTTCATCACCATAGTAAGGAGTACTGTTAGATACCCTTTTAACAACGCCAACATCAGCTTCGGTTATAACTTGAGTAAAATCATCAGCATAATTGTTGCCTAAATCACGATCATTAGAAGAATATACTGTAGCGTTATTTGAAATTGATCCAGCGTAGATTGTTACCTCAGTATTAATAATTAATGTAATGGATTCACCGTCTTTTAGAGTACCAATATCCCATCTACCACTAACAGGATTATAGTTAACTCTTGTTGAATTCACGAATATTAATCCAGCAGGTAATTTATCAATTACGTATACATTGAATGCATCATTCGGACCTTTATTTGTTACGGTAATATTCCATGAGATTGTATCGCCGTGATAGGTTTTCCTGGTTGATACTATTTTTTCGATAGTCACATCAGGATTGAAATAAACTGTATCATTATCTTCATTGTTAGTTGGATTAGGGTCCGGAGTTGAAGAATTAACAATAGCTACATTGGTAATGTTATGAGCAGAAATAGTTACTCTGGTTGGAATGATTAAATTTACTATTTCACCAACATCCATATCACCAATTGTCCAAACACCACTAGCTCTATTATAATTTCCTTTAGACGCAATAGTAGTTCCATATATATCAAGGCCATTCGGCAATACATCATTAACATAAACACCCATTGCTTTACTTGGACCGTCATTTTTAACAATAATAGTCCAATTAACCAAATCATCTTTATTTACATATTCAGATGAAGCTTCCTTAAATATACGCAAATCAGCACTAGAAGTAACATTAACTGTAGCATTTACAGGAGGGTAATCCCAAACTCTAGCTGTATTGTTCCAGATACCATCTTTCAATGCAAGTGCCTTAATAGTAATTTTAGCATGAGTTCCAGCAGAAATGTTGGTAATTTCCCAAACCTGTTGATCAGGATAACCAATAAATTTAATCAAATCTGCACCCTCTACTTTGTATTCACCAGCATATCTAATTCCTTCAGGCAATACATCATCTACCCTAACGGTCTCATTATAGAGAGTTGAGCCGACATTATATATTCTAATATAATATTCAAAATATTCTCCAGCGGAAGTATTAGTAACACTAGCCTCTTTGGTGTAGTATAAATCTACATGAATAGTCTTGTTGTCCACATTGTTGGACATGTTCCAGTCCTTTTCATCACAAGTTACATTAACGACATTGTCAAAGGTACCGAGTTCTGTGGTTTTAACTGTCAATGTTAATGTTTCTGATCCTCCATGTGGTAAGAATCCTATATACCATTCATTGTTTATTGAATCATAACTACCTCTTGTAGCTGAAGCTGAAATAAATTTTAAGGATTTAGGAAGAATATCTTTTACTCTAACGTTTGTTGCATTTGTTCCAACACCATATACTCTGATAGTAAATATGGCATTTTCCCCTACAAAGTAAACATCCTTGTTACTTGTTTTTGTAACACTTACATCTACATGAGGCAATATTCTGAATGAAGTTCTATTTTCAATAGCTGTATAAATCGTATCGTCCGGGTGAGAAGCGGTTACATCATACACGCCAGGACGATATTGACCTTCGGACAAGTTTTCCTTTTTGATTGAAAGCAAAACATTACCATACATATCAGTTTTTCCTTCATATTCATAGACCTTGTTTCCCCCATGTGTGATATTTACCTTAATAACCTGATTGTCTTCGCGGGCATCCTGATAGAGATATAATCCACCATGGCTATTTTCGACTCCGTTAACAGGATGAGTTTCATTGATGGTTGTAGTTTTTTTACCAGTAGGATACAAGTCATTCGGCTTCATATAGTAGGTTACGTTATGGAAAGAGATATCCATAATAGACCTATCGTTATAAATAGCATTTATGAGATTGTCTCCACCAACAAGAGTGACATTAACTAATGTTTCCAAATTTTCATCCCAATAGGCTTCTTGAGGTTTAGATTCGGTAAACAAGAAATAACTCCATGCTTGATTATCTTCAAATGTATCGTCAATTAATGTCAAGTCTTCTCCCCTATTGTAGATTGCAGACCCATTACGTGCAGTATTGTGCTTGAATCTTGAATAGGAAATAGTATTGTTTGCACCATCAATATAAACAGCACCACCAAGTCCATAATCTGTATTGGTAGAACTTGGGATAGCATTATTGTAGGTAAAATCGGAATATAAAATTCTTGCATTGTCACCTATGGTATGAACTGCACCACCATGCCTTGAAGCATTGTTATTTGTGAATTTTGTGTTGTAAATGTAAGTGTCTTTACCTTCAACATAAATTCCAGCACCCCCATGGGAAGCAACATTTCCATTAAATATGGAATCAGAACAGTTGAAATAGTTACCTTCAATATATACTGTACCCATATCTGATTGGTGATTTGTGAAACTGGATCCATCTATGGAAGCGTGATTACCTTCCACATAGATTGCAGCACCCTTACCGTTGATAGCAAAGTTATCGTCAAATGTACAGTCAATTGCACTATTATAATGACCGGTAATGTGCACTGCTCCACCTTCTTCAGAACCTGTGTTGTTGTAGAAATAACAATTCTTCATAGTATTGTAATGACCTTGAGTATTATTACCATCTAAACCATGCCTAATACCTCCAACCATGAAAGCAGCACCTTGTTTAGCTGAATTGTTTATGAAATTACAATTTTCAACATTCAAATAATCCTGACTGGAACCTATTGCTCCACCCCATTCAGTAGCTTCACAATTAATAAAATTACAATTAATTATGTTACTATGATGATTTGAATTTGTATTAGTACCATGAACATATATAGCTCCACCAATACCTGCTCTACAATTTATAAAGTCAGAATTGGTAATGTTAACAGTATTACCTGATCTTCCTGCAACACAAATTGCACCAGAATGTCTAGTAGTAGTACAATTATTGAAAAGAGAATTATTAACTTCAGAATTGTACAGAACAAGCATTGCTCCATATTCAAAATAATCCGGATTATATGGATATCTAGAAGTTAAGTTAATGAATTTACATCCTTCAAATTTAGTATAATTAGCTGTACCAAAAGCCATAGGGAAAGACATATTTATAAAATTAACATCAGTAAAAGTAGAATTTTTAAAATTTATAGGCCAACCTGTAGCTGTATAATAAAAATTTTGGAAAGTAACATTAACTAATTTACAATTGTTTATACCAAATCCAGCACTCACCGTAGAGGAAGGATTTAGAACTCCATTAATAATAGTAATAGCCTTATTTGTTCCAAGATTTCCAGGATTAGTTCCATTATAAGTTTTACCACCCAAATCAATTGTATCTCCATCTTGTGCTTTTTCAATCTCAATATGAATATCATGGAAAGTTGTTCCGTTTGGAGTAAAAGTCTTATTAGCACCTAAAACATTATTATTGTTGGAAGCTCCTAACACAGGACCTCCTTTTTTACTCATTTTTAAAGATCCTTTTACGTTAGAATCAGTTACATTAATAATTTCATCTGAACTTGATGATATCTTTTCAACATTCGTATCATCAGCAGACGTCTCCGTATCTATTGTCTCAACTTCCTGAACTGTTGAATCAGGAACTGAAACAACCTGTTCATGTGGAACTAGAGTTAAATCGCTAGCGTCTGCAGTACCATTTTCAACTGCTGAAACAGATCCAACAGCAAAAATCATCGCAATCATTAAAGCGATTACTAAAAGTTTCGCATAAATTTTCATGTTTTACCTCATTTAAGTCTAAATAAATTTTTTATTTAAATTTTCCTGAGAAAAACCTGCATACGAATATTACTTATATATATTAAAATTAAGAATTGAATATGAAAGAAGTATACGATGTATACTAAAAAATATTATCTTTTTAATCATATATAAAGTTTTCTAAAAAATCAACAAAAATAGCTAAAATTGAAATTTTATTAAAATATATTTTTTAATAAAATATCCTGTATAATAAATAATATATTGAGTTAAAATAACTAATTTCTATCAGCCATATGAAAACCATTTACCGATCTAAAATAACTGATATGACACCATTGCCAAATTAAACCAAAACCCAAGCACAAAGAATCATTAACCCTAATAATTCAAAACGATTGAACCGATTTTAGTTATTTAATCCACATATATTTATTACAATTATTCTATCAGAAAAACCCCTGATAAAGGTCAAATTTCATTTCTTCTACAAAACCATCCCAATAAACTCAGACAGTCATTAATATATTCAACAGCAATTTACCATAAAACTACTTAAATTATTCAATCCACATATTATTTATCTTTGATATATTCAACAGCAATTTACCATAAATCTACTTTAATCCACATTATATTAATTTCAATTATTCTATCAGATAAACCCCTGATAAAGGTCAAATTTCATTTCTTCTACAAAACCATCCCAATAAACTCAGACAGTCATTAATATATTCAACAGCAATTACCATAAAACTATACATTACAACAAATTTTCACAAAAAGATCAGCAGCAGTCAAAATCACCACCAAAAAAAAGATTCGACACCAAAAAGTCACAAGAAATAGAAGCATTAAAACAAGGATTTAAATTAAAACAATAAGAAGTAGTTACAAAAAAGATTAAATTCTCATCACCAATAACTGAGTTATCGATGCTAAAAACAAAATCAGTTGTAATCTTATCTGCACAAATAATTACATCACCGTCTACATTATCGGCAAAATTATCCGCAAAGATAAATCTAATATCATTATTGATTAAAAGATTATTTTTTAATTCTAAAACTTTCGTTAAACTACGCTTGAAACTGTTCGTTTTAAAACAGCTAGCTTCCATATACACATCACTAACAACAATGAGATTGTTATAACTAATTTCAGAATTAACTAAAGAACCTTGATTAATAATACTAATATCATCTATTATTTGTTCACAACCACTATCCTCATTGACATCATTACAATTATTATGATTTATATTTTCAACAACGTTTTCACAATATAAATCAGTGATTTTTTCATCATCATTGTTTTCTTCAATGACATCATGAGTTTCAACTACAGAACATTCAGTTTGTTCTGGTATTATTATAATATTAGTATCTTCATCACTTTCCTCAATTTCAGATTGATCTTGAACTGGAGTATCTTGCGAACTCACTTCAATATCATCTGCAACTTCAGAACTAGGAGATACATCTACCTGAGCTTGATTCATTTCTTCAATTGAATCAGTCTCTTCGACAATGACTTCATCATTTGGATCTTCATATTCAATAAAGAAAGCTTCGCTAGAATCTTCCGCAGCAATAGCTGGAAGCAATACTAAAACTAACATAAATAAAATGGATAATTTTAATATTCTAGATTTGAAGTTCATTATCGACACCTTTCATATTTCATTCATTTTTTCTTATATAATATAATTAATATTGTAAAACAATATTTTTCTCACAGTTATTATTGATAATAATTTTCGCAACTACTTCAAATAATAACTGATGTTATGTAATTTTCTTATCATATATATACTTTACAACTAAACATTAAATTTAATATGAAATATACAAACAGTTATCTATTTGATATATTTTATCGAACAGTTCAACATTTAATGAAAAAATAGATATTTTCAAAATATTACAAAGTTAACTGGATATCATTCAATGTTTAAAAAAAATTACATAAAAATATTAAATGATTTCTAGAAATCTTAAAGTCAGAATTTTCTATCAGTAAAATATATTGTAAACAAAATTAATAATTAGCATAAAGTATATAGTAAGTCTATGAGTACTTTGGAAAAGATGAAAATCCTAACAGATTCAGCACAATATGACCTTTGTGACTATGTCAGCCACAATAAGAGTTCACAAGTCAATTTGCCAGGAATCTATGAAGCAATTGGGCATAACGGATGTAAAATACCCCTTTTCAAAACTCTTTTAACAAACAAATGTAAAAACGATTGCAAGTACTGTATCAACCAGTCAAAAAGAAATTTTACCCGTCTTGAACTGTCACCAGAGGAGCTTGCCAAGGCATTTCTTGGATATTATAATAGAGGATTGGTTAATGGTCTTTTTTTAAGTTCAGGCATAAGCGGTGATGTGGATGAAACAATGGAAAAACAGGTTGAAACAGTTAGTATCCTAAGAAAAAAATATGGATATGACGATTACATTCATCTTAAAGTCGTTCCGGGGGCAAGCAAGGATTCCATTAAAAGGGCAATGGCACTGGCAAATAGGGTAAGCATCAATATTGAAGCTGCAACACCATCCGGACTTGCGGAACTTTCATCGACAAAAGACTATAACAAGGATATACTGAAAAGATTATCCTGGATCAACAGTCTACAAAACAAAAGTACAACATATCCAAATTCTACTCACACTACTCAATTGATTGTCGGTGCGAACGGAGAAAGTGACAAGGAAATTCTTGAGAGAATGGAAAAAATATACAAAAAATCAGACTTGAAAAGAACATATTTTTCAGCATTCACCCCTATTGAAGAGACAGAATTTTCAAAAAAAGAGGCATGTTCAACCGATAGAACCGCTAAATTATATAATGCAGATAGCTTGCTTAACGATTATCATTATAATGTTAAGGAATTGATATTTGATGAAAATGACAAGTTATCTTTGACACAAGATCCAAAGATTCTAGCGGCAAAAAATATGGACATATTTCCTGTAGAAATCAACAGAGCACCACTAGTAGAACTTATAAGAGTTCCAGGAATTGGTGTAAAATCTGCACGGGAAATAATTTCTATTCGCAAAAAAATGCCTTTTACATCAGAACAGCAACTTAAAAAATTGGGTGTTGTAGTCGAAAGGGCAAAGCCTTATATAAAAATTGATGGGGAATATCAAACTACTTTTGATTTTTAAGTTTGTAATAGTTTATCTCAATATTTATAAGCCATTACCATTGAATTATTGAAAAAAGAATCAATAATTATTATATGAAAAAAATTATTATACATTGACATCTCAAAAATATACAATATATAATTTCAAGTGTAAAAATAACTATAATAAAATATATTGAATATGAAATTCAAAAAAATAAGTAATTATAAATCTTCAAACAATGCCCAGATTTCAGGATATTTTTTAGAAACAGCTTCCTCTATTAATATAGAAGCTTCCTTTGATATACTGAATTCAGGTTCTGTTTTTCTTAAATATCTAAAAACAGCTGAAGATCTTGATGACCAAAGAGTAATTCTCGGATTTTTATCAACTATTTGTTTAACTTCAGCTATGTGTTCTTCTTGGATTTTGACTTCTGGTGATGTCTGTACGCTTTCTTCGCTACGTATATCGCTATCGTTGTCTTCGGATGTTTTATTAACTTCGCTAATTTCAGTATCTTCATTTTGAGAAACCACCTCTTCAATTTCTTCTTCCTCTTCTTCTACTGATTCTTCTTCTTGAGATGCTTCTTTTTGGACTTCTTCCTTTTGAGATTCCATTTCCGCTTCTATCTGTTCAAAAATATTTTCCTTTTGAGGAGATTCTTCATTCTCTGAAGTTTTCACATCATTGCCGGAATCTTCATTTTCATTTAACATATCTTCAAGTGATTGAGGTGAATTACTATCAAAATCTTCATTATAGAAATCCGGAATTAATGAATCCAAACCTTTTCCAAGACCTTTTCTAGCCATCTAATCCTCTCCATCTCTTTTAAGAATCTCTTTTGCTAATTTTAAATAAGCTTTAGTACCAGTACTATCTGGATCATAAATTAAACAAGGTTTTCCAAAACTAGGGGCTTCAGCCAATCTGATATTCCTTGGAATAATTGTCTTAAACAATAAATCAGTACCACCAAAGTAATTTTTGAGTTCCTTATGTACATCTTTACTAAGTCTAGTTCTCTTATCATATAGAGTTAGGAGAATTCCTTTAATAGGTGTTGGACTTCTAAGTCTTTTTTCAACTAATTTTATTGTATTAATTAAATCAGCGACTCCTTCCAAAGCATAATACTCAGCTTGGATAGGTATCAAAACACTATCGGAAGCTACTAATGCATTGACAGTAATTACACCTAATGAAGGAGGTAAATCAATGAAAATGTAGTCAAATAAAGGTATGACATCTTTTAAGGTATCTTTTAATACAACATGGTAATTTTCACGTTTGGAAAGTTCCATTCCTGCACCACTAAGAGATATATTACTTGGGATAATAAACAAATTTTTTATAAACGTAGGAATTGTTGCTTTTTTAATACTAATATCTCCTATGATAGCATCATAAATTGTATTTTCTATCTTAGTTTTATCAATCCCAAAACTGGTTGTAGCATTAGCTTGAGGATCCATATCGACAACTAAAACAGATTTACCCATTACAGCTAGAGATGTTGCAGTATTTACAACAGTAGTTGTTTTTCCACAACCCCCTTTTTGATTCATAACCGCTATTACTTCACTCATTAAAGAATTCTCCTATATCTGATAAGTTTTAAGTTATCAGTTATGATTTATAACTTAAAAATTTAAAGTTCTAAAGAATAACGTTGAAGTTATCCAGTATATGTTAAAAGGATTAAGTTATTACTTTTAATTTAAAACTTAAAGGAAATAATTTATCAGTTCTAACTTCTAAGGGATAGGAATTAAGTTTTAAGTTAAAACTTCTAAATTATAAAAAATAAGTTTTAAGAAATAACTTATCATAACTAACTTTTAACAAATAAGTTATATTTTATAACTTCTATCTTATAAAGTATTTGTTTTCACAAATAAGTTTTCAGTTATTTGTTAACACTTTGAAGTTATTAGAGATAAGTAATAAGTTATAAGTTATAACAAACAAAAAAATAAAAATAAAAAAATAACAGAATTATGGCAAATTAAAACATAATTAAATCAATAAAATAAATTAAAAAACAAATATCTAATTTTAAAAATTATTAAAAAATTATAAAGAGATAAATAAAAAACAAAAATATTAAAAGAATGATTTCAAGTGTAAAGTTATAACTTATAACTAATATCAAAGAAAAAAAATAATGAAGGATTATTTAGCATCAAGCATATTTCCTTCAAAGTAACTTGCATAACCTTTTAAGTCCAACATTCCATGACCTGAGAAGTTTAAAACTATTGTTTTTTCTTCACCAGTTTCTTTGCATTTAATAGCTTCATCAATAGCAACTTTAATGGCATGAGTAGTTTCAGGAGCAGGCAATACACCTTCATTACGTGCAAAAGTAATTCCTGCTTCAAATACCTCTCTTTGATGAGCAGATCTAGGTTCAATATAACCTTCTTTAGTTAAAAGTGAAACTTGTGGAGACATACCGTGATATCTTAATCCTCCTGCATGAACTGAAGGAGCGACAAAATCATGGCCTAAAGTAAACATTTTAAGCATTGGAGTAAATCCGCTAACGTCACCGAAGTCATATTCATAACTTCCTTGAGTCAAAGTAGGACATGCACTAGGTTCAACAGCAATAAATTGGGTATCAGAATTACCATCAATCTTATCCTTGATGAATGGGAATAATGAACCGGCAAAGTTACTACCTCCGCCTGCACATGCAATCATGACATCAGGTTCCTCTTCAGCAATTTCCAATTGAGTTTTTAATTCCTGGCCGATGACAGTTTGATGTAGCATTACTTGATTTAAAACACTTCCTAAAGTGTATTTGACTTCATCATTAGCCAAAGCCTCTTCCATCGCTTCAGAAATTGCTACACCTAGTGAACCAGGATGGTCTGGATTTTCAGCCAGTATTTGACGTCCGATTTCGGTATTTTCACTTGGAGATGCATAAACATTACCGTTGTAAATGTTCATGATATTTTTCCTGTCAGGCTTTTGGTCAAAAGAAACTCTAACCATATAAACAGTACAATCCAAATCCAATAAATTACATGCAAGAGATAAAGCAGTACCCCATTGGCCCGCACCGGTTTCTGTAGTTAATCTTTCAACACCTTCCTTTTTAGCAAAATATGCTTGAGGAATAGCGGAGTTTAACTTATGGGAACCCGTAGGCGAAGTATCCTCCCGCTTGTAATAAATCTTAGCTGGAGTATTCAAATACTCTTCTAGATTTGTAGCTCTAAATAAAGGTGAAGGACGTCCCATTTTCATATAAAGTTCCCTGACTTCATTAGGGATTTTAATATATCTTTCTTGGGAAAATTCCTGCTCCAATCCGGCTTTGGTAAAAGCTTTTTGAAGGGAAGCAATTTGGTCTTTTCCTTCACTGTTTTTAGGCATTGGAAGTTCAACAGGCAAGTCAGCATTAATATTGTACCATTGTGTAGGCACATCGTCAGATGATAAAGTAATTTTATAATGTTTCATAATAATAGTTGTATTAATGTACTATTTAAATCTTTGTTGTACAAATATGTACACTTTAAATATTAATAATATAAAAAACAATTTAAAAAACATGAGAATTTTAGCTATTGATGTCGGAACCGGAACACAGGACATGATGATTTATGATACAGAAAAAGAACTGGAAAATTCCATAAAACTAGTTTTACCTTCCCCACACCTTTATATCTCCCAACAAATCAGGGAAATTGAAAATGACATCTATTTTAAAGGAGAAATTATGGGTGGAGGAAAAATCAAAAAAACCATATTGGAACACATGGAAAAAGGATACAAAGTAGTGATGGAATCCAAGTGTGCAAAAACAATACGTGATGATTTAAATCAAGTAAAATCATATGGAATTGAAATAGCTGATGATAATAAGGATTATAAGGACTATACAAAAATTACAATGGGCGACATCAACCTTACAAAATTAGCAAATTTTTTATTGGGCTATGATTTGGAATTTGACTTTGACAAGATTGCAATTGCAGTTCAAGACCATGGATACAATGAGAACATGGGCGACAGGGATTTCAGATTTGAAAAAATAAGAGAAAAAATCTCAAATCCTATTTCACCTCTTGAATTTGGTTTTACTGATGACCTTCCGGAATATTATACCAGAATGCAGGCAGTAAGAAGAACAATAAAAAATGAAGGAATAGAAGAAATTCCATTGCTGATGGATACAAAATTCGCGTCAATAGCTGGAATGTGTTACGATGAAATAGCTAAGGAATTAAACAGTTTTATTGTAATTGATATTGGAAACGGACATACTACAGCCGCATCTATTGAAGATGGAAAAATCCAAGGAGTATTTGAACATCACACTTCTAGTCTGACTGGAGAATCTCTGGAAAGATACATCAAAAGATTGGCTTCAGGTGAGATAACAAATAAAGAGGTTTACGATGACCATGGGCATGGAGCACACGTTTTAAATCCGATATCAAAAATCGAAAAGGTTATAGTAAGCGGACCTAAAAGAGAACTGATAGAAAAGACAAATCTTGACTGGCATCATGCAGCTCCAGGAGGAGACGTGATGATGACAGGTACAGTAGGATTAATAAAAACCATATTAGGATAGATAAAATGCTTAAAATGGACTCCCACATTCACAGTGAATATTCACCGGATTCAAACTCAAAAATCGATGATATTTTAAAAACTGCAAAAAAAGAAAATATCGACATAATAGCAATAAGCGATCACAATACCGTAGATGGAACAAGTGAAGTTTTAAGAAAAACAAGAAACACTGATATATTGGCAATTCCTTCCATAGAAGTTTCTTCAAGTATGGGCCATATTCTTGGATTTGGGTGTGAGGAAAACATACCTCGTGATTTAAGTCCTCAAGAAACAATAGATAAAATTCATGATTTGGGTGGTCTTGCAATAATACCACATCCATACTGTTTTTACAGACATGGCCTTCTTCATAAAACAGACTATAAAGATTTGAAAATTGATGCAATTGAAACAAAAAATGCCAGATTTATTGTAGGATACTGTAACAATAAAGCAAAAAATTTATCAATCAAAGAAAATATTCCTGCATTGGGAGCAAGTGATGCCCACTATTTTAAATTTGTCGGCGATTGCTATAGTTTAATAGATTGTGAAAAGGATATAGATGATGTTCTAAAGGCAATAAAAAAAAATTGTGTAGAGGCTCATGGAAAAGGAACATCAAATATTTATCTTTCAAAATATTTATTTGAAAAAAATGTTCTAAAGAAATTTGATTAAAAAGAGATTAATCACTCTTTTCAATTAAAATTTCTATTATAGAAACATTGGTTTTTTCATGGTTGTAGTTTTCAATTTCTTCTGTAGAAATTTGAATATCTGTAACATCAGATTCGGGAACGAATCTGTTACGAACAATTTCAGCGGCATCAACAGCACGACTTATGGCTTTTCCTCTAGCTCTTAAAGTAACGCTGTTGGAACCTTCATTGAACTGTGTGACCACCGCTAAAACATAATTCATTACAGGTTTACTACCAACAAAAATTGTATTATTTTCCATATTAAACTCACCATATAAATATTAGTGATTAATGTATATAAAATTTTACATAGAAATCAAAATATTGAATTAAACAACCTAAAATAAAAATTAAAAATGTTTAAAAAAGATACAGATAAAATATAGATTTGTAAAATCTAAAAAAAGAAAAAAAAATAAAATGAATATTGATTAATTTTTAAATATAAATTGATTTAATCAAGACCTTTGGATCAGAAGCAATTTATTTATAGAATCTAGAACCGCTAATATACTTGCCATTACTATATCCTGGTTTGTTGACCGTCCAGTTGATTTATTGCCATGAGAATCTGAACTGATAACGAAAACTTCAGCCAATGCATCAGTACCGCCTGTAATAGCTTCCAAATTATACTCTTCAAGTTCAACATCGATTGAATCCTGAATCAAATTTCTGATTGCATTTAATGCAGCATCAACAGGCCCGACACCTGTGCTTGCAGTTTCCTTTTCAACCCCATCTATTTCAAGTTTTACCGTTGCAGTAGGAGAAACGATTGCTCCGGAAGACAAACTTAAACCTTTAATGACTATTGGAGTTTCACGAGCGGAACCGAGTTCAGTGGTAGCAATAGCAATCAAATCATCATCTGTGACACATTTGCCGCTATCGCCCAAAGATTTGATTTCTTCGAAAACCTTACAAAACTGATCATCATTCAAATCAATATGGTATTCTTTTAATTTGGATTTTAAAGCGTTTGCTCCAGTGTGTTTTCCTAAAACTATACGTCTTGAATGGCCTACAAGTTCAGGTGACATTGGCTCATATGTATTGGCATTATTTAAAATTCCATGAACATGAATTCCTGATTCATGAGCAAATGCATTGTCACCAACAATCGGCTTATTGACTGGCATTTTAACACCAGTAAAACGGCCAACCAAATGAGATAAACTATATAATCTGGTAGTGTCCAAACCCAAATCTATACCGTAGGCTACTTTAAGGGTAATGACCAATTCTTCTAAGGAGCAGTTACCTGTTCTTTCACCCAAACCGTTGACGGTAACATGAGCCTGATTTGCACCGCATTCAATGGCTGTCAAAGAGTTTGCAGTTGCAAGACCGAAATCATTATGGAAATGTACACTGATAGGTGCTGAAAAGTTATTCCTAATATCAGTTATTAACTCCCGTGTAAAGACCGGAGTCAGAACCCCTACAGTATCCGGAACATCCAAAAAATCAGCACCGGCATCCACAACAGAATTGAAGACTTCAAATAAAAAATCTCTTTCAGTTCTTGTTGCATCCTCTGCAGAAAATTCAACAGTCAAACCATGGTCTTTGGCATATTCAACAGCATTTACAGCAGTTTCGATAATTGCCTGTTTAGACATCTTAAGCTTATAGTCACGATGCAATGGAGAAGTGCCTATAAAAGTGTGAACATAGTCCAAATCTGATTCAATAACTGCATCAATATCCCTTTCAAGAGAACGTGCCAAACCAACCAAAGTTGAATCCAAACTTAGAGAATTAATTCTTTTAGCAGATTCAATTTCGCCTTTGGAAGAAGCAGGGAATCCCACTTCAATTTTATCCACACCCAAATTATTGAGCTTTTGGGCTATTTGCATTTTCTCATCGACAGTAAGGGCCACCCCAGGGGTCTGTTCACCGTCCCTTAACGTTGTATCAAAAATATAAATTTTATCTGAAAGATTCATGTCTTCCTTTTTAATGGTTTCAATATTTTTCATTTAACATCCTCTAAAGATTTAAATCATTTTTTTAATTTTTTAACGACTACAACAGCAACAATTAATACAACAATCAAAACACCGATTGAATAGTATAATTGCATGGATCCTGGAACTTCATATTTTTCAATATTTAATGAATAGAAGTTGCCAGAATCATCACCGAAGAATAAACTGTTTCCATTAATTGCCGGTGAAGAGGTAATTTTAGAGTTGAATAAAAATGTTCCCGGATTATATGTGAACTCTTCCAAACCTGTGTATTTGTTCAATACATAAAAATTACCGTTATTTGAACCGAATGCAATTAAATTTTTCTTTAATGCTGGAGTTGATTGAATCTTATCTCCTGCATGATGACTCCATTTGACAGTTCCATCACGAGTGTCAATACATGTAAGATTTCCCTCATCAGAACCTACAAAGACACTGTTATCATTTTCATCAATGGTTGGAGAAGAGATAATCTTATTGTTTAAATCTACCTTCCAGTTTAAGGCCCCATCGGATTCATTCAAACAGTATAGATTTCCATCAGTGGAACCGAAAATTATTGTTTCGTTTACATAACTAGGTGAAGACAAAATTTCATCACCTGTTGTGTAATCCCAATTCTTTTCTTTGTCTGTTCCAACACTATATAATTTACCGTTATTTGAACCGATATAGATAGAATCATTGACAACAATTGGAGATGACTTGAATTTTCCATCCAATTTTTTATTTAAAACAACTTTACCGTTGTCTTTGTCAAGGCCATATAAATGTCCGTCATCACATCCAAAATAGACAACGTCATCATAGAAAAATGGGGTTGACTGGACATCATTGCAATCATATTCCCATGAAACTTTATGGGTGTTAATATTTACGGCTTTGATTCCATCTTCACATCCAATATATAACCTATTGGAATGGACAATAGGGGATGAATTGGTCTTTGACTTTAAATCAAGTTTCCATTCTTCATGACCTTTTTCCATATTAATAGCTTTTAACATTCCATCATCGGAAACCACATAAATGTAGTCCTTATAAATCGCCGGAGAACAATGGACAGGAGATTCCATATTAAAAGTCCAAAGATTAGTTACAAAACCTGATTCTCCATCCCTGTAAGCTGAATGGTCAACATCTCCAGCAAATGAATCCCAATTTTCAGCAGCGATTGGAGACAGACATAAAACACAAATGATTAAAGCAATTAGCAATTTTTTATACACTTAAAAACCTCCTAAACATCCCTATTAAATCGTTTTACACCAATTATGAAGAATAAAACTGTAAAACCTAATAAAACAACTAAATCTAACCACACATCACCTAAAGTTTGTCCTTTAAGCATTACTCCTCTCATTGCATCGTTCAAATAAGTCAATGGGAAAACGTAAGCTAATTTCTGTAATATCCAAGGCATGGTTTCTATAGGATAAAATACTCCTGAAACAAACATCATAGGCATTGAAAAAGGAAGTGAAATTTGAGCATAATCTTCCTGAGTGGAGGTTCTGGCGGAAAGCATAATACCAAATCCGACAAAACACAGTGCACCAATAACCAAAACAATGAAAGTCTGTAGGAAACCACCCTCAATACTCACATTAAAGAGCAGTACCGCCATGAAAATCAGAATCAATGCTCTAACTAATTCGATTAAAAGTTTTGCAGCAATTTTTCCACCAATTACAGTAGCAACTGAGGTTGGAGTCATGAACAATCTTGCAAGTTCACCAGTTTCTCTTTCACCGGCAATAGTTGCACCCATACCCATCATACAGCTCATCATGATAGTCATTCCTAAAATAGCCGGGACTAAAAAGTCGATGTATTTGATATTTCCATATATTTTGTTAACATGCAAACTTATGTCATCCTTGAAATTGTCTAAAGAGTGAGCAATAGACGGAGTTATATTTGCATCCTGAGTTGAAACACTGGTTTGTGAAGCTACCATATTTGACAATCTATAAAATATTCCCTGAGTTGATGACTCTATAATCTGGGAAGCCATCTGATCGGAAGAATCAAGGTAAAGCGTTACACTCTTCTGATTAGACGAATCTTCATCATAATCCGATGGAAGAATAATTGCAGCCTTTACTTCACCCGATTCTACTCGCTGTTTTCCCTCATCCAAATCATCTATAACCTCGACAACATGATAGGTTTCAGTGTTTTTTATAGTGTCAAGAGTCAAATCAGTAAGGTTACCATCGCTTTGAGAAACAACAACAATAGGCAAATCTGTCATTTCTCCACCCATTCCATAACCGAAAAGCAAAATCATGATAATCGGAAATGCAATAATAGAAACCAATCTTGCAGGATGTCTTTTAAGTGAAATCAATTCCTTTTTAATCATCCACCAAAATTTCTTAGGCTCTATCATCTTCATTCACCTCCGATGTTGACTTAATGAATACGTCCTCAAGTGAAGGTTCTTCAGTACTGACGGATTTGATGATTCCGCCTGAAAAACTTATACCATCCAATACATTTTGAACAGCCATATCATCGAAACTATCGATTCTTAAATTAATACGGCCATTATGGGCTATTTCCATGCTTTTAACATCATCAGAATTTTTTATTGATTCTATGATTTCGTCATCCTGATTTTTCAAAAGAATTGACATCTTCCTTAAGCTGAGATTGTCGATGTCTTCCTGAGTTGAATTTGAAACATCATTTTCATCGGAAATTTTACTTAAGGCTTCAGTCATTTCCTGCCTATTGCTTTCCAAAAGAGAATCCTTAAGACCCTGTGGTGTGTCATAAGCAACTAAATTACCAGTATTGATAATGCCCACATTATCACAAAGCATGTCAACTTCGTGCATGTCATGAGAACATAAAATGATTGTATGTCCGCTGTCATTAAGCTCACGGATCAAATCCCACAATATACGTTTTGTAGTTGGATCAAGACCAATTGTAGGTTCATCCAAAAACAATATGTCCGGCCTATGAACCAAACTTGCCACAAGGGAAGCTTTTTGCTTTTGACCTCCTGAAAGCTGACCAACTCTCTTATCTTTAGCATATTTTATATCAACAAGTTCCATTAAATCTTCAATTCGAGAATCCCTTTCATCCTGTGGAACGCCATAATAATCTGCACATAATTGGGAATTTTCCATTACGGTCAAATCACTGTACAAACTAACCTGCTGCGGAACCATACCCAAAAGATTTCTTACTTCATCCGGATTATTTTGAACATCAAATCCGCCGACAGTGGCCCTACCAGATGTAGGCTGTATCAGACAAGTAAGCATCTTAATAGTTGTGGTTTTGCCTGCTCCATTGGGACCCAACATTCCAAAAATGGTTTTATTAGGGATTTCCAAGTTTAGAGAATTAACAGCTGTGAAGTTATTGCTATAAACCTTTGTTAGATTTTCAGTTTCTATTGCATTTTTCATTGTTAATCTCCAGTCCAGTCATATCACTAAAAAAGGCTATCCATGAAGGATTGGCTAAAACATTATTCATGTGAATTTGAATATCATTTAAAAAATCCTGGCCATCTTCAGTGATTGAATAATATTTAACCCTTTTATTATTTTCGTTAATATTCCACTCCCCAACAATAAATCCCCCTTTTTCCATTTTAGATAGGATTGGGTAGATTTTACTGGAATTAACATTAATATCACATTTAGAATCATTGAAATTAAAGAATTCCTCCAACTTTTTCATGATTCCATAACCATGGATACTTTCTTTTGAAATAATCCACAGGATTAGGTTATGTATAATCCCATTTGAGAAGTTTTTAAAAACTTTTTTATGTGATTCGTTAAATTTTTCGTCAGTCATAATTCACCATATGTCAAAATTTGATATATGTAAACATTTAATATATTATTCCTTACTAATATATAAATATGAAATTAGGTTTTACTACATTAGCTTTATTTATGGAACCTAACAATGACATCATCGATTTAGCTAAAAAACATGGATTTGAAATAATAGAAATTCTTGGAGAAGGTCCTTTTTATGAAAAAGACAATTGTGAATTTAAGGATTGTGGCTTGGATATAAGAATGCATGCAGCAACCGTGGACATTAATATAGCAAGCTTAAACCAGGGAATAAGAGCTGAAAGCATTAAGCAAATGATTCATTGTGGACATTATGCAGAAAGCATTAACGCCAATACCATAACAGTTCACCCAGGTATAATAGGCAGAAATGAACCGCATTTAAGAAAATGGGCATTGGAACAATCTATTGAAAGTATTGGAGAAATTATCGACAATACCAATGTTGAGATTTCAGTTGAAAATATGCCGGTTCGGGGCAAATTTCTGGCAAACACAGTCGAAGAAATCGAAATGATTCAAGAAGCAACAGGCTGCAGCTTAACCATCGATACCGGTCATGGGAATACCTGCGGAAACCTTGAAGAAATGCTGTCCTTAAAAAATATCAGCTATTGTCATTTGAATGATAATGATGGAGTAAAAGACCAACATATTACCTTGGGTGAAGGAACAATGGACTTGAATTTACTTAAAAAAATAGATACAGCTATCATTGAATTAAATAACTTCGATAACATCCTAAAAAGCAAAGAGGTTATTGATAACTTATAATTTATTATTTTTTTACTGGTTATTAGTTATAAGTTATAAGTATTTTTTTATTATAACTTATAAGTTATAAGTAAAAATTTTCAAAAAAAATAATTAAAAATCAATTTTTGTGACTTCAAAAATATCATCTATAACATAATCTGTCTTATCCAACATTTTAGGAGACACTTCTTCCTGCTGTTCAATAGTCAAAACACTAACATCCGCTTTATTAAATGCAATTAAATCATTTAATCCATCACCAACCATCATGACTTTAAAACCAGCATCTTTAAGAATGGAAACAACTTCACCTTTGCCTCTAGTTGAAACTGTTCCATATGCATTGTCCTCGGGAACATCGAGCATATTGGCCAATCTGTTAATTGCTCCTTTTCTGTCACCTGAAGCGATATATATCTCAATTCCGCGTGACTTTAAAGTTTCAATTGTTTCAAAAACTCTAGGGAAGAATTTACCTGCAGACGTTATAGTATATGCAACCTGACCCAAATCGATATCGACAATTAATGCAGATCCATTGCACAGTTCCATGTGGGGAATCTTTTCTCCCAGAATTTCAAAGCCATCAGTGATGTCTGATATAGTAGTTGTAGTTTCATCATCAAGAATGGCCTTAATTTCAGCCTTAGAAACCTGACTGGTAGAAAAGCTGACATCAAAATCTATGTTATACTGCTTAATAACATCGGAAATTAAAGTATTGGAGTCTAATTTCAACAATTTGTTTGTGTTGAATTGAAGTACAACCAATGCCAGAGAATCAGCAGAATCTATCAACTCCAAAGAATTGATGTTAGTAAATATGTCTCCGTTGAAAACATCTTTAATAACTCTATACCGTTCTATTAATGTCCCGGAGTTATCAAATACAATAGCTTTTTTCATGTTTAATTAATCTTTAAAAATAATTATTTATAACTTTGTAAAAAAAACAACTTTATAAACCTTAAAAAATAAAATAATAATATTATAAATTTACGATTATTAAGGTGTTTTAATGAACGTTATTGAAAAATTAAACTCCATAAAAAATGGAGAAATGACAGCTAAAGAAAATGTAGAAGGCTTCATTAAAGTTATCGATGAAAAAAACGAAAGCATTAATGCATTTATTGAATTAAATTATGAAAATGCATTAAAACAAGCGGAAGCTATTGATGCGAAAATAGCAGACGGTGAAGAAGTTGGTGCTTTAGCTGGTCTAGTATTTGGTATTAAAGCAAACATTAATGTGGAAGATTTGATTATTTCTGCAGCTTCCAAAACCCTGGAAGATTACATTGGAAGCTATAATGCAACAGTAGTTGAAGAAATCCTTGCCGAAGATGGAATAATCATCGGTATTTTAAATATGGATGAATTTGCAGCAGGAAGTTCAACTGAAACTTCATACTATGGACCTACCCAAAACCCAGCGGCAATGGGAAGAATCCCTGGAGGTTCCTCCGGAGGTTGTGCAGCAGCTATTGCAGCGGAAATGTGTGACATTTCAATCGGTTCAGATACCGGTGGATCCATCAGAAACCCTGCATCCCACTGTGGTGTTGTTGGATTTAAACCAACATACGGTGCCGTTTCAAGACAAGGTTTACTTGATTTGTCCATGAGTCTGGACCAAATTGGACCGTTAGCTAACGATGTAAGCGGAATTGCACTAGCTTTAAATTCAATTGCAAAATATGATGAAACAGAATGTACCACTCTCGACTGGGATAAACCTGATTTCACCGAAGTTTTAGAAGACACAAGTTTGGAAGGCATGAAAATAGCTGTATGTAAAGAATTCATTGATGTTACAGACGAAGAAATTAACAAAACCGTCAACAAGGCTATCGATAAATTGGTTGATGCCGGAGCAGAACTTGTTGAAGTCAGTTTCGATTACATTGATTTATGTTTACCAACATATTACTTGATTAACTATGTCGAATTCTTCTCTGCAACCAGAAAATACGATGGAAGAGACTATGGTTATAGAATTGAAGAAGTATGTGGTGAAGAAGTTTTAAGAAGAATTAAAATAGGTTCACACATTGCAGAAGCTGAATTCAGTGGAAAATACTACAAACAAGCTTTAAAAGCAAGGTCTGTAATCAGAGGGGAAATCACCGCAATGCTTGAAAATGTGGACTTGATTGTGGGACCAACCGTGCCTAAACTTCCTCACGAAATTGGTTCTGAAATAGAACCTATGGAAATGTATGCCTACGACATATTAACAGTAATAGCTAACCTTGCAGGTATTCCGGCAGGAAGCATTAAAGCTGGTGAAGTGGACAATATTCCAGTAGGACTTCAAATTCAAGCTAAACCATTAGATGATGAAAAAATTATCAAAGCTATGAGTGTTTTTGAAAACACTCAATAAATTATTTTTTTTTTTTTACACTGATTTTTATTTTATTAAATTGAAAAAAGGTTTGGAGCAATTAATATGATATTGGATTCAAAAAGTTATAGAAAGGAATTTGAATATTCAAGCCTTGAAAAGGTTTTGCAAGAAAGGGACAGAATAATTAAATTCATGAAAGACTTTGAAAATGATGAATTGCCGGAAAAATATTATGAACGTGACCCAAGTCCTGAAACAATCTATCTTTTAAACATTGATTATTTAAAGGAAATTTGTGATTTGATAAAAATAAAAATGCAAAAGAAAGAAGATCCAAAACCGAAATTAGCTCCATTTCTTGCAATTGAAAAAATCCTATCAAAACTGGATGATGAAAAACAAAAGCATTTCCTTGAAGATTTAAAAATAAAAGATGAACAATTATATTATGAATATAAGGAATGGAAAGAAGGGGAAAACCTCCTGGATGAACAATCCATGTAAATTTGAAATTCAAACCATCCCATTAAATAGTTTTCAAAACATCATCATCAAATTTTACACTTGAAATACACCTCTAAATTTTATACACTATAAAAAACAATAGAATATAAGAGAGGTTATTTTTATGACAAAAATAGGGCTTGCTTATTTAAATGGGTCTGTTCCAGGATTTGAAGATTTTGGAAATCTACCTACAGATATAGTAAAAGAAAATGGTCTTGTTAATGGTATTAAAGCTTCACAAGAACTGGATGCATTAATCATCCCAGGTGGAACATTAATCGAATCCAATGACATAAACATGGGATTAAATACTGAAATTAAAAAAATGGCCCGTGACGGAAAACCGATTATTGGAATTTGTGCCGGCTTTCAGCTTCTTTCAAACCAGATAGATATCGGAAGAAAATCACCAGTACCAATCGTTAAAGAAGGGCTAGGTTTAATTGACGTGAATTTTTCTCCATTAATTACAAGCGACCGAGTTAAGGCAAAAGTATTTGACAACTCATTTTTAGTAAAAAACCAGACAGAAGATGTTGACGGTTTTCACACTCATACCTATGGTAAAGTTGAAGGAGATGCCAAACCATTATTCTATTCAAAAGTTCAAAGAATGAATTATGGAGATACAAACGAAAAAGGTGATTATAACATCTTTTCTGGAGCATGTAACGATGATGGTAATGTCATCGGTACCATGATTCATGGCATCCTAGATGAAAACCCAATTCTTGTAGAAAACCTAAGGGAACAAATAGATATACAAGACCTCGATGATATTTACAATAGAAATATACATGTCAAAAAATTCCTACAGCATGAAGTAGGAATCAACACAAACATAAAAATACCTGAAATTAAACCTCTCAACAAACCCAAATACTTAATGATTGGAAGTAATGGCTCAGACTCAGGTAAAACTTTCATATTAACAGGCCTTGCAGGTGCAATCAGAAAAAGAGGTTATAAGGTTGCACTGCTAAAAGTAGGTCCTGACGTTCGTGATATCATACCTGGATTGTACCTGACAAAAGGAAAGATGGAAGATTTCGCATCCATAAAAATCGGTCATCTTGGATGGTGTGATATCGAATCTACAGTCGCGAAACTCAACTCATCTGACTATGATATCGTGCTTATTGAAGGTGTTATGAGTGTGTTTACAGGTCTTTTAAATGAAAAAGTACCATTTTCAGCTGCTGAAATTGCAATGTCATCAAACATTCCTATGATTTTAGCTACAGGTGTAAACAAAGGTGGAATTGAATCTGCAGCTATAGACATTGTTTCACATGCCAATATGCTTGAAAAATTTGGAGTTTCAGTTGAGGCAGTTTTGCTCAATAAAGTATATAATGATGATATATTCGAAAATGTAGTACCATATATTAGGAATAATTCCAATGTCGAAAAAGTTCTAAAACTTCCTAAATTAAAAAATGCTGATATGAGAGGATTTATTCCTGAAGTTGAAATTAGATATGAATTATTTACATCATATGCAATGGAATTAATTGAGAATAATTTAAATATTGATGAAATAATCGCAATGGCCCGTGAAGTCGAATTCAATAAAATTTATACATTTGATGAAATTAAAAGTAAAGTGATATAATGGCTCTTAATTTAAGTCCCGAAACAGGCGTTAAACTTACAAAAAAAGATCGTGCACATGTACTGAAAAAAATGAAACAGGGATGGAAAGCAACTTGTCTTATTCCTGACTATATCTTTGATGAAAATGGAGATATTCAGATTGCATCCGACATTAACAGACGTGTGGTAAAGACAGTCAGATTCAAGGATGACGGAATCCATATTGAAAAGGCTTTGAAAACTAAGACATTAAGGATTCCTTGGATAAAAATAATAGCTATAAATCAATCAAAAGAAGTTAAGGACGGTTTGGAAATACAAATGAATGACGGAAGATATGTTGCATTCAGCATTTACAATTCCTATAAAATAAAACAGATTACAGAATTTATAGCTAATTATATTGTAGATAAAAAAAAGAATAATTTAAATTAATTATTCTTCTAAATATTTATTAATGATATCTTCGCCTCTAAGCAAGATTAATCCATTCTCTTCAGCATATTTGCGAGCATCGGCGATTGAAGTAGCCTGTCCGGTTTCACCATCCATCATTTCACAAACTACACATACCGGAGTAACACCTGCAAGTTCACATAATGCAAGACCTATTTCAGTGTGTCCCCTTCTATTTTTTACAAGTCCGTCCGCTCCTCTTAAAAGACAAACATGCCCAGGAGATCTAAAAGTAGCTCCGAATTCATCAAATCTTTCATCTTTCATCATTAAAGCCATTTCACTAATGGTCATTGCTCTGTCATGATCTGTTACACCTGTGAAAGATTTTCTGTGATTGGTCCAAATTGAAAAGGAAGACCTTTCATCATATGGAATATCATTTGGTGCAAGTTCAGCAAGTTCTGGATATTTTTCACATGCAGCTTGCATAATATCAACCATAAACGGTAATTTAATTGCTTCACAAAAATCAGAATGTAGACAGTTACAAATTAAACCACCAGCATCATTTCTCATGGTTGCAATTGATTTAGGGGTTACGAATTCGGAAGCGATAATCATGTCAACTTCGCCTTCCCTATCATCATCATCAAAAACAAGTACGAATTCACCGTTTCTAATAGCTTCTAAAGCTTTATCTAAGTTTGTTTCTTGATTCATAGTAATATCTCCTTATTTACTAGAACCAGGGCTAAAAATAACTACAATCTATTACTTCTCTTCCATCCGGACTATCACCGTCGGTTTTGGAATTTCACCAAATCAACACTTAGTTTGTGCTCGTGGACTTATTTTATCAAAATCACCACCGGTGGGGAATTGCACCCCGCCCTGAGAACGTATTATCAAATATATTAGTCATATATAAAAAACTTTTTGGTAAATCTGTAAAAATATAAAATTAATTAAAAAAATTAGAACTCCAAAGATACAATGTCACCATCGGCAAGATTGTACTCATCCCTTAACTTCTTTTCACAAATGAATTCCAGATAATTTTCTTCATGAGTGGTCTTGGCAGGAAAGACAATAGCTCCATTAACATTATCATTTAATATTGCTTCAATATATTTTACAGCTCCAAATTCAGTATCTGGCTTTATTAAATTTTCACACTCATTTTTGATTTTATTAATCTCGCCAAGATATTCTTCACTAACTATGACATTTAAAGTTCCGGGATATGGAATAAAACCCAAATTTTTTTCAAACTCTTTAGTGTAAAATTCCTGTGATAGAAAATATGATCCTTTCCCCAAACCGCTTACTATTTCACCCTCTATTTTCATGAAAAAACCTCTAATTAAATTACATGTACTAATTGTTAATGTTAAAATATTTAATCATTTTTTTAATTTAGTTGAAATGTAAAATATTTTATTAAAACTTAATCTAACAAATATAGATACATAACTATAATTAACTCATTTTTGTTATAAATATTTTAAAGAAATTTATTTTAACTATCATGAATATAAATACTATCACAAATTATTTTACAGGGTAATATAATGGAAATAAAAACTATCTCATCGGATGTATTAATAATAGGATCTGGAGGGGCAGGTTCCAGAGCAGCAATAGAAGTTGATGATGCTGGTTTAAAACCCCTCATAGTTTCTAAAGGTCTTTCATTTAGATCTGGTTGTACTGGAATGGCTGAAGGCGGTTATAATGCTGTTTTCAAAACTGTAGACAAAGACGATTCAATAGAAGCTCACATGCACGACACCCTTAAGGGAGGAAGTTACCTCAACGATGAAAAACTTGTTGAAATATTAGTCAATGAATCACCAAAAAGATTGATAGATTTGGAAAATTATGGAGCTCTATTTGACCGTCAGGAATCAGGTGAAATTGATCAAAGACCATTCGGTGGGCAATCTTTTAGAAGAACATGTTATCAAGGAGACAGAACAGGCGCAGAATTGTTAAATGCACTTAAAGAAGAAATCATTAGAAGAGATATTGAATGTATTGAAGAAGTAATGATAACATCACTTGTATGCGAAGGCACACAGGTAATAGGTGCATGCGGATTTGATTTAAAAGATTCCAGTTTAATATATTTCCAAGCAAAATCAACAATATTGGCCAGTGGAGGAGCTGGTCAATTATACCCTGTAACATCAAACACATTCCAGAAAAATGGAGACGGATATGCAATAGCATTTAGAGCCGGAGCCAATTTGATTGATATGGAACAAATTCAATTCCACCCGACAGGTATGGTAAAACCAAAAACCAAAAGGGGAATTTTAGTAACCGAAGCAGTAAGAGCTGAAGGTGGAATCCTCCTAAACAAAGATGGTGAAAGATTCATGTCCAAATATGCTCCTGAAAAAATGGAACTAGCCACACGCGATGTTGTTGCTCGCTCAATATATCATGAAATAATTGAAGGAAAAGGAACAGATGATGGAGGAGTCTATTTAGATATTTCTCATTTGGATGACGATTATATTGATGAAAAACTCGAAACAATGGTTTTGCAGTTCGAAAATGTTGGTGTAGACATTAAACATGAGCCAATAGAAGTGGCTCCTACCGCACATCACTTTATGGGTGGTTTGAAAATCAATACTGATGCATCAACATCCCTTGAAAACCTATTTGGAGCAGGGGAAGTTTGCGGAGGAGTTCATGGAGCAAACCGTTTGGGAGGTAATGCACTGGCAGATACACAAGTGTTTGGAAAAATAGCCGGTGAAAGTGCATCCAAAGCCGCCAAACAAACCGATTTAAAAACCAATGAAGAAATGGTTGAAAAAGAAGCTTCAAGAATTGAAGGAATTATCAAAAAAGGTACTATCAAACCACAGGAATTTAAGAACAGAATTAAAAAATTAATGTGGGAGAAAGTAGCTATTGTAAGAGATGAAAAAACATTAAACGAAGCTTTAGGTGAACTTCTAGAAATGCAAAAGGAACTGGACAGCCTTGACGTAAGTGAGAAAAAGCAGTATAATACCGAATTGGTAACAGCTCTTGAAGTAATCAACATGGTTGAAATATGTATTTTAACTGTAAAATCAGCAATACTTCGTAGAGAAAGTAGGGGTGCTCATTTCAGATCTGATTTCCCTGAAAGTCTAGATGAATGGAAAAAAAGTATTGTAATAAATAAAAATAAAATAGAATTTGAAGCTAGATATTAGCTTCTTTTAATTCTTTTAATTCTTTTATAGCCTTTCTAGCTTTGTCATAAATTTCTTGTTCATCCAAAACAACTAATTTTTTATTTTCCATCAATATTTTACCATCACAAATGGTAGTGTCAACATTAGAACCATTAGCTGAGTAAATAATGTTTGAACTCAAATTGGAACTGTTTGGAACCATATTAGCTGAATCAGTATCAATCAAAATAATATCTGCCTTTTTGCCTACTTCAATGGAACCTATCTCATCTTCAAGTCCTAAAGCTTCTGCACCTTTAATGGTTCCCATAGTTAAAGCTTCATCTGAAGATAAGACTTTAGGGTCAAGTGTGGATACTTTCTGAAGCAAGCTTGCAGTCTTAAGCTCTTCAATCAAATCAAGATTATTATTTGAAGAAGCGCCATCAGTACCTATGCTTACGCAAACATCATTTTCAATCAATTTTGAAATAGGAGCGATACCTGAAGCCAATTTCATATTACTGCATGGATTATGTGAAACTTTGACATTGTTTTTCTTTATAATCTCTATTTCATTATCGTTTAACCATACACAATGAGCGGCAACAACATCTGGACCTAAAAATCCTATTTTATCCAAGTATTCAAAAGGTCTTAATCCTTTTTCTTGAGAAACATCATTAATTTCTTTTTCAGTTTCAGAAACATGTATATGAATTCCCATATTGTATTCGTCTGCTAGTTGGCGAACTTTAATCAACAATTCCTCTGATGCTGTGTAAGGAGAATGAGGTCCAAAGAATACTTTGATTCTTCCATTAGCCATTCCATTACAATTTTCATATAATTTAATATTTTCCTTAATTTCATTTTCCCTTCTTTCAGCATCTCCAAAATCAATCATTCCATATGATAAGACTGCCCTGATACCAGCTTCATCTACTGCACGGGCAACATCCTCCATATAAAAATACATGTCACTGAAAGTTGTTGTACCTGATTTGATTAATTCAACGGCACCCAATAATGCCCCAATATAACAATATTCTCCATTAAGATTTGCTTCCATAGGCCATATATGATCATTCAGCCAACTGTCCAAACTTAAGTCATCGGCTAAACCTCTAAACAATGCCATTGATAAATGAGTATGAGTATTAATTAATCCCGGAAGTAATATTTTTCCGGTTGCATCGATTACCTTGTCAACATTTCCTTCATCGATTTCATCAGAAATTTCAGAAATAACATCATTTTTTATTAAAAGGGATTGTTCCTTATTTTCAAAGTTATTCGGATTTAAAATTAATGCATTTTTAATCAATATAGTATTATCCTTCATAATAACACCTAAAAAAAATAAAAAAAGTAGTTAAAAACTTAATTATAAGTTTTTAATAGCTAATTTAATATCATCAGCTTTAATAGTTTTACGTTTTGCTATTTTAGCAACTTGAGTAGCTTCTTTAGCAACGTTACGAGCAACTTCTTCAACGTATGCAGCTAATTCTGCTTTTGCATCTTCACTAACTCTTTCAGCACCAGCTTCTTTGATGATTCTTGCAATAGGAGCTTTTGGTATTTCAGACATAATTTTCACCTCGTAAATTTTATTAAAACTTAAGACTAATTCAATTAATCTTAAGTTAGATATACATTATAATATGACTTAATATTTAAATATTTTGCTTAAATAGTTGACAAAACAAAAAAATAAGAATAAATATTTAAAAGTAGTAAGATTTATAATGATTAATAATACTAAAACCTAAAAAAAAGTATTAAATAACACGATTACAAAAATATAAACATATAAAAAATTGGAAAGATTATAATGAAAATAAAAATTGCTGTTCCTTCCAAAGGACGAATAAGTGAACCTTCAATAAATATTTTAGAAAAGGCAGGATTAGGATTAAAGGACAGAGAAAGCAGAAAATTAATTTCTAAAACTTTTAATAAAGATATTGATGTTTTATTTGCAAGAGCATCAGATATTCCTGAATTTGTTCAAGATGGAATAGCAGATATTGGAATAACAGGTATAGATTTAATAAAAGAAAGCGAAGCTGATGTTATCGAATTGCTTGATTTGAAATTTGGAAAAACAAATTTGGTCTTGGCGGCCCCTGAAGATTCAAACATCAAATCAATTGATGACATTACATCCGAAATGACATTAGCTACAGAATTTCCAACATTAACAAAAAAATATCTTGAAAAAAATAATCTAAATTTAAAAATCGTTAAATTAAGCGGATCTACAGAAGCGGCTCCATTTATAGGTGTTGCCGATTTAATAACTGATTTAACCAGTACTGGAACAACATTAAAAATGAATCACCTGGAAATTGTAGATACATTACTTAAAAGTTCAATAGTTCTTATCGCAAATAAAAAAAGTGTTGAAACTAAAAAGGATTTAATTGATTCAGTCAGTACCAGTATCAAAGGTGTATTGGATGCTGCACGTAAAAAATTATTAATGATGAATGTAAAAACAAAAGATTTGGAGTGTGTAAAAGAAGTTATGCCATCAATGGGTGGTTTAACAATATCTGAAGTATTGTCAGAAGAAGAAACTGTTGCAGCACAAGCAGTAATAGATGAAGATGAAGTTTTTGATCTAGTGAATAAATTAAGGAATGCAGGTGCAAAAGATATACTTGTTGTGCCTATAGAAAGAATAATATAGAAAAGGTGATTAGAATTTTTAAATTAAAAAATATAATTTCCATAAAGGATTTCGATAGGGAAGATATAGATTATATTCTTGAAGAAGCAAGCAAGTTAGAGGATATTGCTAAATCAAAAGAAATTTCTGAAGAATTAAAAGGAAAAATATTAGGTTTAATGTTCTTTGAACCATCAACAAGAACAAGAATGTCTTTTGAAACTGCCATGAAACGTTTAAATGGTGAATGCATTGGATTTGAAACTAGTGGTTCAAGTTCCGTGTCAAAAGGTGAAAGCATTGCAGATACAGCAAAAATGTTTGAAGGATATAGTGATGCTTTGGTAATCAGACATGAACTTGAAGGAGTTTCAAAGTTCATATCAGATATTGTTGACGTTCCAGTCATTAATGCCGGAGATGGTGCAGGCCAACACCCAACACAAACATTGCTAGATTTGTATACCATAAAAAAGGAAATTGGTGAAATCGACAATTTAAAAATAGCATTGATAGGTGATTTGAAATTCGGTCGTACAGTACATTCATTATCAAATGCATTATGTTTATACAATAACGTTAAAATATATTTAGTATCACCGGATAAGCTTAAAATGCCTCAGGAAGTTCTTCACGATATAGATAAGACCAATATTGTTTATGAAGAAGTGAATAACATTGAAAGTATAATTGATGATGTTGACGTGTTATATGTTACAAGAATTCAAAAGGAGCGTTTTGGTGATATCAACGATTATTTAAAAATAAAAGGAGCTTATATAGTAAATAAAAAAATGCTTGAAGGTAAAGATGTTATTGTAATGCATCCATTGCCTAGAATTGATGAAATAGATACTGATGTCGATGATACAAGATACAATAAATATTTCACTCAAGCATTCAATGCCGTTCCTGTAAGAATGGCTATTCTAAAAACATTAATTAAAAACAACCCTAAATAGAGAAAAGGGTTGTTTCAAGTAAATTTTCATCACACTGCAACTTGATGATATTGGTTCTGCCTTTTCCACGACCACGAGAAATTGTATTGGTAGAAATTATTCCCAATAATTCAAGTTCGTTAATAAAGTCGAATATCCTTCTGTATGTAACAGCATCCTGCTTGGATAATTCCTTATATTCATCATATAATTTTCCAGAGCTGATTTCATCACCTTGTTTAGTCAAATTCAATATTGCTTCCAAAACCCTTTGCTGTTGTAAAGGCAATGTTTGAATAATTTCAGTGACCTTATTATGCTCTATTCTATCTTTTGCGATTCTAACATGTTCGCTAGTGACTTTTTCCGCATTTTCATCAAAAGCCAATTCACCAGCATTTTTAAGTAAGTCAAGAGCATATCTTGCATCACCTTCTTCTTTGGCAGCCATAGCAGAACATAATGGAATAACATCACTATCTAAAACATCATCATTGAATGACAATTGAGCCCTTTCAGACAATATATCACTTAATTGATCTGCTCCATAAGGAGGAAATACAATTTCCTTATCGTTCAAACTGCTGGTTACTCTGGATTTGATTAAATTTTTAAAATCAAGATAATTACTAATGGATAAAACGGAAACATTATCTGTCCTTGTTAAAGTGTATAATATTCCATCACCGTCTTTATCGAGCAGGATATCAATTTCATCCAAAATAACAATTAAAATTAATTTTTTACCGAAAGCATTAGTTTTGAAAATATCCCTAAAGGTATTTACGATTTCTCCTTTTGTCCAACCCCTGTTAGGAACATCCCTTCCAAGTTTTTGGCATAATTGAGCAATGACCTGATATTCAGTAGTGTAATCAGTACATCTGATATATTCAACCTTAACAAAAACATTTTTATGGCTTGCTGCATCAATTAGTTGTTCACGGGCAAATTTGGATGCTGCAGTTTTACCAGTACCAGTTTTACCATATAATGTTACATTCGAAGGCGTTACTTGATTTAGTGCATCAACCCAATATTTAGCTATTTGCCTTATCTGTTCTTCTCTGTGAACTAATTTTTCAGGTAAAAATCTGTGATCTAAAGGTTTTTTATCTTTAAAAATGATATTTAAATCAGTTTCATTTTGTTCCATTTCATCGAAAATATTTGCCATTATTAACACCAGTATAAAAAATTATAAGTCAATGTAAAAATTAGAAAAAAACTATAAGTATTAATTCCAGTGTTAATTTATTAAGCAATATCATAAATAAATGTTTTTATTACAATAGTTATTATAAAATAATAAAATTGAAAATTAAAATTCCTTAAAATAAAAAATAGATAACAATAAATCTTAATTTAGAAAAATAACAAAATTTATCAGCTTAATTAATTAAAACGCTTATAATAATAATCTAAAATATAAAACATGAAATAGTAAAATTTCAAATATAAAATAACTATTTCAAGTGTAAAAAAATGACAAAAACAAAAAATATCAAAAGAGAAATTCCATAAAAAAGAAAATTTTAAAAAATTCTAAGAGAGTGAGAGATATGTTTCAAGTGTATCATATTTCATGCAAAAATCAATTTTCAAGACATGGTTTTCAAGTGTAACGAAAATGAAAATTTGATTTAATATCATTAAATATCAAAATGAATGTTAAAATTGGGTTAAATTAAAAATAACGAAAAAATAGAAAAGATAAATTTCAAGTGTTTACAGATGAAATATACCTCTTCAATCTTAATATACCCTCAAAAAGTTTATACTTGAAATGCACCTCTCCCTCATTAAACGAACATATCGTTTTGATTGGAGGATGATACGTTTGGTGAAACTCCACCAAATGCTTTGTCAATTAAGAAAATACAATGTAATTTTGCTTTAAAAACACGTTTAATAGTTTTCATTAATTCGTTTTTTGTTAAACCATCTTCAAAAATAGTATCTGTTACAACAAATTGCTGCAAGAGATCCTGATTGATACTAAGTTCAAAATCAACCAGATAGCTGTTAAGTCCAAATTGTAAATCTAAAATAAAGTTCCTTCTCACTTCAGGTCTTGAAGCAACCATCAAATTGACATGTTCTTGAGCAACCTGAGTAGCACAAGCAATAATAATACAATCTTTTCCTACAGGTTTGACAACATCCATTATATTATCCTTAGGAAATTCAATGATATAGTGAAAATCTGCATTTTCATCAAATTTCTTTTCTATAAGACATTCTTCGTCCATTAACCAGTTTTTAATGTTTTCTTCAAAATCCATAGTATCATCTTTAAAAATTTAATAATAAATTATATATTTTTTTATTATATATAATATAAAGTATGATTGAATATAATAAATTTATTAATGATATTGTTTTTTCTAATGGAGGAAATATTAATTCATTAAATTTATTTTTATTTATTATATTGGCTTTATTGTTTTCACTTGCAATTGATGTCATATATGGTGAACTTCCAGGAAGAATTCATCCTGTTGTGATTTATGGATCAATAATAAATTTCTTCAAAAATATTTTCATAAAAATTAAAAACAGATTATCAGGTCTGTTATTGGTATTGTCCACAACATTGGTTTCAAGTGTAATAATATTTTTATTTTATTTTATTGGAAAAATCAATCTGATATTATTATTTATTATATTTACAATATTATTGTCATCTTCATTTTCTGTAAATATGTTATTACAAACAGCTGTTGATGTTAAAAATGATTTAAATGAAAGTTTAGATAAAGCTAGACAATCAGTCTCATATTTGGTTAGCAGAAACACAGATGAATTAACAGAAAGTTTTATCGTTTCAGCAACTATTGAAAGTTTAACTGAAAACATTACAGATTCATATGTTGCACCAATTTTTTACTATTTCATATTTGGCATTATAATATTATTTTATCAGATAAATGATTCTTTATACTGGTTACTGCTTGTTCCAATGTTATATCGTCTGTACAATACACTTGATGCAATGGTTGGTTATGAAACTGAAGAATTAAAAGACATTGGGTATTTCCCGGCAAAGATTGATGATATTCTAAATTATATTCCATCCAGAATAGCTGGTTTGTATGTTGTTTTATCGGCTTATATTCTTAATTTAAATGGTAAAAACAGTTTCAGGATAATGATGAGAGATGCAAGAAATTGTCCAAGTCCAAACTCTGGCTATACAATGGCATCCACTGCTGGAGCTCTTGATATTAAGCTTGTTAAAAAAGACACCTATGTTTTAGGTGATGAAAATAAGGAAATTGAAGTTGAAGATATTGAAAAAGCAGTAAAATTGTCTAAATTAGCAATTATTTTATTTACATTTACAATAATCTTATTATTAATATTGATGAAAGTGATATTATGAAAATCGCAATAATTTCAGTGTCAGATAAAGGTCAAAAATTGGCAGTCACATTAAAAAATAAATTAGATGTTGATTCAACAGTCATAAAAACTGATTTATATCATAAAAATGTAAAAAAATATTTTTCAATACTATTTTATGAATATGATGCGATAATAGCAGTAATGGCATCTGGAATTTTGATTAGATCCATTGCACCATTAATAGAATCAAAAGTATCTGATCCTGCTGTTTTAAACATAGATGACAATGGAAATTTTGTAATATCCACATTGTCAGGGCACTTGGGTGGTGCAAATGAATTGACCAAAAAGGTATCCAAATTGATTAATGCAACACCTGTGATTACCACTTCCACTGATGTTAACAAAAGGTTGGGAATTGATGTTTTGGCAAGAGATCTTTACCTGTCTATCGATAATACAGATGAAATTTTATTTTTCAATAAGTCAATTTTAGAAGGAAGACAAATTTCATTTATTGTCAATTCTGAAAAAAATTTAGATTATTTATATAAATATTTGAAAAATAATACACATGAAATTGATGTCTCTATTAATTATTCATCAAAAATAAATACAGATGAAATCCATGTATTGTTGCAAAATCATAAGATTATTTTAAAGGAGAGAAAAATTGTTGTTGGATTAGGATGTAAACGTGGAAAAGAATGCAATGATTTATATTATGGATTGAAAAAGTCATTGAATGATTTAAAAATGGATATATCAAGAATAAACATGTTTGCATCTGCTGAAATTAAAAAAGATGAAAAAGGTATGTTAGAATTATCAGATAAATTAAATGTTCCAATCAATTTCGTTGATTTGGATAAATTAAAATTATTCGAGTCAAATGATATACAAAAATCTGAATTTGTAAAATCTAAATTTGGAATCTATGGCGTTTGTGAACCTTCAGCTTTAATTACAGCAGGTTTTGATTCAAAATTGATTTATAAAAAAACTTCTTATGATGGTGTTACAATAGCAGTTGCTATTTCAAAATATTAATAAAATAAAAAAAGAAATTAGATTGATTCTAATTTTGATAAAACTTCCCAAATTAAAGTTCTAGCATGAACTGGAATATTTGGATCGTTACTTATTTCATCTAATTTTCCTAAAACTGTACTTATTCTTACAGATTGGTCTTGCTCTTCATCGTGTAAAAGTTCATTAGAATCTTTAGCTGCCTCTCTAATATTACGTGGTACAGTATTATTCTCAGTAATGTACTCAAGAATCTCGGATACTTCATCGATTGTTTGATTGCTCATAACTACTCCTCCCAAAAATATTATTAAAAACAAGTCAAATGTGTATTAAATACTATATATTTTATCCTACACTTAAATAGTTTTTGGTGTTATGAATTAATTTTTTAATGCGGTGATTATAGTAAAATTTATATTAAATTAAATATCAATTATTATACATGTCAGATATAAGTAAAACTACTATAAATCTACCCGTTGATTTAAAAAAAGAATTAAAAAAAATTGCAATCGATGAAGATACTTCATTATCCGGATTAATCCTTAAAATGATTGAAGAAGGAATGGATAATAGAAAAAAATCTAATGTTTTTTCAGGTGAAGATTAAATTCCATCTTCAACTGAATTTAACATCAATGTTATAAACTGACTTTTTGCAATTTCCTCAACAAAAACTGCAAGCAGTTCCGCTTCTTTTAGATTATCGCTTACACAAATTACTCCATGATTTTTCAATACTAAAACGTCTTCAGTTCCAAGACCTTCACTGGCACTTTTAGCCAATTCGTCGCTTCCTGGTTTTTCATAATCTATTTCAGATAAATATGGAGTTTTTATTTCACCAAAACCCTCATACCTTTTGATTTTTTTAGATGAATGGGCAAATCCTGTAGCATATGGAGAATGTGTATGGACAATACCATTAACATCAGGTCTTTTTTTATAGATTTCCAAATGCATGTTGACTTCTGAGGAAGGTTTTCCTTTAGTCAATACATTTCCATCAAGATCAACCAATACTATGTCTTCTTCATTTAGTTTAGACAGAGATTTTAATGTAGGGGTTATGGCAATTATATCACCAATTTCTCCTTTAAATCTCACACTAATGTTTCCAGCTTTTCCTGAAACTAATCCTTTATCATAAATCTCATTTGAAATTTTAATTATTTCATCAATATTCTTTTTCATTAAAAAACCTCATCATAAAAATTTAAAATGCTTATATTTTCCTTTATGAAGTACAGGAACTTCAGCAGGAGTTGGTTCAATGTTATAAATTTTCTGGAACTCTGTTTGAGTCTGGAAAGTACCTGAATTAATCATATGTATTCCTTTAAATCTTCTATATGTATTAATGTGAACGTGTCCTGTATGGAATACATCAGGTACTTCGTCAATAACTAAATAATCTTCAAGTTCTGAAGCTAATGGTGTTCTTTCTCCATAAATTGGAGCTAAATGTCTTTTTTGTAATAATTCTTCCATCAATAGGTCATTTCTTTCGTGAGTAAATTCTTTTACAGCCATTACCAAATCATCAAAACTACGTCCGTGGTATATTAGGACATTGATTCCATCCAATGAAACTACACCAGGATTTGAAATAAATTCAACATTATCCAATTCATATAATGCTTTAGCATATTCTTCAGGTACAGCAGGCTGAGGTTCAGCGACTCTTGATGCATCGTGGTTTCCAGGAGCAATAATGATTTTGATATCGCTTCTGACATTTCCCAAGAATCTGGCTGCTTCGTTGTATTGCTCTGTAATGTCTTTAATTGCAAGCTCTTTTTCCTGGTTTGGATATACACCAATTCCATCTACAATATCCCCACCGATAATAAGATATTTAACATCTTCAGCCACTCTTCTTTGTTCTTCAGTACCATAATCACAGTTAATCCAATCAATGAACCTTGTGAATGCGTCTTCAAGGAATGTTAGACTGCCGATGTGAACATCAGATAAGAATACAATTCCAAAGTCCATTTCCTTTTCGGGAACTCTTAATACACCCGGATTGATTATTTGTTGGCCAAAAGCGAAGTTATTGTCGTCACTTTTGTTTGCAATTACTCCTATTACTTCGTCCCTAACTAATTTTTCAGCTTCAGCAAACAATTCATCATTGTTGTTGGAGAATAACACGGATATGCTTCCGGTATCATCCTCGAAATCAACGATTTTATGGCCGTTTTTACTTGATCTGATTTCTTTAACCATTAAAATCATGCTCAAACTGTCTTGAGAATCAT
Source organism: uncultured Methanobrevibacter sp. (assembly GCF_900314695.1). Lineage (NCBI taxonomy): Archaea > Methanobacteriati > Methanobacteriota > Methanobacteria > Methanobacteriales > Methanobacteriaceae > Methanobrevibacter > uncultured Methanobrevibacter sp. The sequence goes on from NZ_OMWD01000006.1 coordinate 41,218, forward strand.
CAATATCAGCTACTTTAATAGGCTTTCTAAGTTCAGGTCTTTTGGATAATATGTTATATAATTTTTCATATCTGCTTTTGAAATATGAAATTAGGTTTTCAAGTTCTCCGCTGGTGTATGATTTTTTACTGGTATCCTGAATGATTTCGAAATCATATTCAACATTAGATTTCTCTAAGTTTCTTTTAAATTTAATTTTTTCATCTTTAACAGTTTCTGAAGCTTCTAAAATGGCTTCATTTACATGTTTTTGCTTAACATCACTATCTTTTTTCAAATTTTCCATTGAAACAGGTTTTTCTACTTGTGGTGTTTGGTTTTCTATTGGTTTTATAGGAGTTTTTTCTACTTGTGGTGTTTGTTCTGTTTTTGGTTTGCTTTGATTTTCTATTGGTTTTATAGGAGTTTTTTCTACTTGTGGTGTTTGTTTTTCTATTGGTTTTTCTGGTGTTTGTTGTGTTTTTTGTTTGGTTTGGTTTTCAATTAGTGTTTCCTGATTATCTTTTTCAGTTATAGGATTACCTGTAATTTCATCAACTATTTCACCACTGACTGATACTAAATCTTTTGATGTAAATTTATCGCTTTTTAATTTGACTATCAGTGAAGATGCAAAATCAATAGGATTTTCTGCATTAATAACTTTATTATAAGCTTCAGGTGATAGGTTGATTCCCTTTTTTGCAAATTTTAATAGAATTTTATTAGTTGACATATTAGTTAAAATTTTTATTTTCTATATTAATAAACTTTGAGAATTTTTAATCCTAATGTTTATTTTCATTCGTTATATTTATTATATATTAAAAATAAAATTTAAATCATTATAATGTACTTATTATAAGTAAAATGATTGTGATAAAAATGGCAAGTAAGGTACTTAGAATTATTTTAATTGTTGTATTATTTATTATATTCTTTGAAGTGGGACTTGTTAGTTCATATACCATTGTAACTTCCGAAGCTCCTAATGTTCAAGGGCTGATAGATATGCAAATTTCAAAAATAGCTGGAATGTTTACTCCAGAAAAAGTAAATAATATGTTAATTAAAGATCCAAGTCCTGTTAACATTACTAATAAAAAAGATGTAGCCTTGAAGATGGAGTCAATGTCGCAGGTCGATGGTGTTAATGTTGATTCTATGAATGTTACAACTTACGATGACACTAGTAAAGGCAATTTTACAGTAACTATAGAAGCTTTAGGTTATGCATCTCCTAATTCAAACTCAGGACAAATTGTTATTAGTAAAGTCCCATCCTATAAGATTATAGCAAAAGGAAATGCATCCTACAAGGAAAATGGACTTACAGTTGATGAAAGGACAATAGTAATAAATTCAATCTTAAAATTGCATAATAAAACTGGTGATACATCATACACTAATTATAACAGCAGTAACAGTTATAATACTGCATACACTGATTACAGCGGCAGCAGTAACAGTTATAATACTGCATATACTGATTATAGTAGTAGCGGCAGTAGTAGCAGTAGTAGCAGTAGTAGTGGCGGCAGCAGTAACAATAGCTATTAGTTATATTAGGTTGATACAATGATTAATGTAATTGGAATTGGTCAGAATAGGGATAACATGACCTTGGGGGCTATTAAAGCCATCGAGGAATCTGATGTTATTATAGGTTATAAAAAATATATTAATCAGATTGAGGATTTAATTTCCGGTAAGGAAGTTATCAAAAAAGGAATGGGCGATGAGATAGCGAGAGCTGAATTTGCCATTCAAAAAAGTCTTGATGGCCAAACAGTTTCATTAATTAGTTCTGGAGACCCTGGTGTTTTTGGAATGGCCAACGTATTGTATCAGATTGTTAGTAAATATGATGATGTTGAAATTAAGGTTTATCCTGGAGTATCCGCTTTGAATTATGCTTCCAGTCACTTAGGAGCACCGTTGCATGATTTTGCAGCTATCAGCTTAAGCAATATATTGACTCCACTTTCCGAGATAGAAAAGAAATTAAGGTATGCGCTTGAGGCTAACTTAATAGTTGCTGTATATAATCCAATTAGTAAAACACGTAAAGAACCATTCAGAAGATTTAAACAATGTGTTTTAGATATTAAAGGTGAAAATGCATTAATTGGTATTATTGATAGTACGTATGAGCCTCCAAAAGCAACAATCGTTAAACTTAAAGATTTAACAGAAGACATTGTTAACATGTCTTGTACATTAATAGTCGGAAACGATTTGACTTATGAGCAGGATGGAAAACTTGTAACACCTAGAGGATATGTTATAAGGTCTAAAATTCATCCATTATCACAAAATCATTATGAAAAATTTTTAAATGGCGAAATTGCACATGGACCTAACCGTGAATGTGAGTTCTATCCATGTCACTATGAAGGTCAGTACTGTGATTTCTGTTATTGTCCATTTTATCCATGCGGAGATTCTTCAACTGGCGGGGAATGGATTAAAGGCAAAGGCGTTTGGAACTGTAAGGAATGTATGTGGTTACACGATAAAGAGACAGTTGAATGCTTAAGAGAACCTTTAGAAAACATTTTAGAAGAAGTTGAAGATTTGAAATCAAAGAAAAAAACATTATTGAAACTTAGAAAAGCATGTTTATTGCATGTCAATCCAAACGACTTATGAGGTAATTTAATTGTCAATCAAAAATCTTTTAATTGAAATGAAGAACATGTCGGAATTAATGGTTGATTTAGCTTATTCCGCTGTATTGTTCAACAGTAAGACTGCTGCTGAGGAAGTCATTACATTAGAAAATGAAGTCAATGCAATGAATTATGAAATTAAAAAAGAATCATTAGTTGCTGCCAGATCATATGAAGATGCTGAAAAATTAACAGCATTACTTGAAATTGCCGAAGCTACAGAAAGTATGGCAAATGCAGCAAAAGATTTAGCTGATTTAGTATTAACTGGTTTTAAACCACATCCAGTATTTAAAATGGTTATGGAAGAATCCGATAAAAGTATTGTTAGAGTTACTATAGATGACTCATCAGAATTAGCTAATAATACATTAGGTGATTTGCTTTTAGTGAATCGTACAGGTATGAGAGTAATTTCTATTAGACGAGGTGTATCCTGGATTTACGGTCCGGATAAGAATACAATGCTTTTAGCAGGTGACACATTAATTTTAAAAGGAACAGATGAGGGCGCTGATTTGCTTGAAAAATTAGCTGCAGGAACTTGTTCATTAGATGACATTCCAGATGAATTAGAAGAATAATTATAGAATATTGAGTGATAAAAATGATTAAGGGTAGTGATATTTGTGAAAAGCAAACAGAAGAAGATTCGCAGTTCACTATCTACTCAAGCGTTCTCTGATTTTTACGGAGAACATAAATCTATTTTAAAAGAAGGATTAATCGCTCTTTTAATTTGTGCTATTGGTGATTTAATAGCAGGTATTATTTTAGGTAAAATGACCTTTTTCCTTGAAACATTTCCGGGATTGTTAGTAATGATTCCTGGTGCTATTGGGATGAGGGGAAATATTTTTGGTTCTTTTGCTTCAAGATTATCAACCAACCTCCACATTGGTATAATATCACCTAAGTTTGAAAGGTCAGAAGAATTAAATCACAACATATTTTCTTCTTTTGTATTAACTTTAGTTCTATCTTTATTTTTGGGTATCGTTGCTAATTTAATGTGTTTGTTATTACATTATCCTGCAATGTCATTGATAGATTTCATTTTGATTAGCGTAATTGCAGGTGTTATTTCAAATTTAATAATGTTGCCGATAACCATGTTCATATCATTTAAAAGCTTTCAGCATGGTTGGGATCCAGACAACATTACAAGTCCAATAATTGCTGCATTCGGTGATTTGTTTACTTTGCCAGCTATTATTATGTCTCTTTTTATATTGCAGCTGTTAAGTGTCAATTGGATTATAAAAGATGCAGCACTTATCGTTATATTTTTAATTGTAATAGTATCATTTATTTACTGCTACAGATTATCATATGAGACTAAAACAATTCTATCACAATCCACTCCTGTTTTGCTTTTATGCTCCTTTTTAGGATGTTCTGCAGGAGGAATATTAAATGGTGCGGTTGAAACATTGCTCTCCAATCCAAGTCTGTTGACATTGATACCATTGTTTTCAGGAGAATGCGGAAGCTTAATTAGTATTTTGGGAGCAAGACTATCATCAGGAATTCATTCTGGTTTAGTGGAGCCAATAAGAAAGCCTGAGGGAGAAGCTTTGCATAACTTTGCAGTCTGTTTTATTTTAGCCATTGTCATTTTCCCATTTATAGGAATACTCGCTGAAGGTTCATCTTTGGTATTTGGCGTTACTGGAGTCGGATTTGAAAAAATAATTCCAATTTCTGCATTGTCCGGACTTATTTTAGTCACTATAATGGTATTTTTAGTCTATTATATTTCAATAACCTCCTACAATCATAATTTAGACCCGGATAATATTGTAATTCCAATTTCAACAAGCGTTACAGATTCAATTTCAAGTCTGATTTTGATTTCCGTGTCACTGATGTTGTTAAGCATTTTTATTTAATTAAATCTAATACCAGGCCTTTAAGATAAATTCGCAGTCATTAGTTCTAAAGTAATCATAGTTTATATTGTTTTCATCAAATCTTTTTGGAAGTTGAACAAGCACAGCCTTTGCATTGGGCTTGTCAAAGTGAATGAAGATTATGGCGCTCGTATCGTCATAGAACTCAATTTTATTGTTCAAATAGATTTCATCATATCTTACCGGTTCCCATGATTTATCTTTAACGAGCCTTGTTGAACCCATAAAATAGTTTAAATCATATTTTTCATCTTCATCAATGAGTAAATAGTAGTCAAATGCTCTTAAATTTCCTTTGAATACTTTAAAATAATCACAGCTATGGGAATTTTGGTCATGATTGCGATTGCATTTACCGTCATTTTGAAAATCCTTTAAAACATATTTTTTGAAAAAGTCACATTTTACCATCCTATTTACTGAATGAATTTTATTTGAAGATTCATCATTTCCAATTTTTACACTTGAAATACTACTCTCCTTTGGAATCAGTTCAATCGATGTTTTGATTTTGGAGTTGAAGAGGTTTTTCGTTACAAACTTGTTGTAGTCACTTCCCATTGCAAGTAATTTAGCATAAGAAACACTATTTGGAATAACCTGTCCTTCTTCATTAACAATTGCAAGACCGGGAGTTCCTTTTTTATTTACTTCCCAATTTGGAGGAGTTCCTGGATTGTTTATTAGATTGACTACAGATTCTTCAAGCAGTGTTTGAATATGTTCGTTTTCACTTTGTCTTACTATTTTTTCTGTACTGATTTCATTCAAGGAAAGAACGATTCCCATCACCATTAAAAGGATTATTATAATGACCCCTATTTCAAGTGTAACATTTCCCTTATTATCCATTCTCTTCACTCCCAAGACCGTATTTTTTCTTATGGGATGAATCTAAAATCAGGCTGTTCCAATCATCCGGGTTTATTTTTTCACCATTATAATGATCTGAAAAGACTACATGGTCACTACAGGATAATGATTCGTTTTTAAGTGGCGTATGTGTTTGAATAAATACTTCCATACCATAATGAGGACATTTTCCTTTTCCTTCAAGTCTACATAAATAACAGCTTCCGTCAGCACTTTCATGGAAATATCCTTTGTCTAAACAATCTTTCAATACTCCCGGGTCTCCATGATGAATATAAGGGTCATATGGGCATTTTTTGATATACAATGGTGCAGTTGCTTCAATGTATGATTCAGGTGATTTCAAATGATGCAAGACCATATATCCTGCTATTGCATTTTTGTAGTGAATTTTATTGTCATATGTTAAAATTCCGGAAGCTATTGTTAATTTTGCAAGTGGCAGTGGATCTCTTAAACCCTCTATCGATGCATTTTTTTCTATGGTATTTGAGTATTTAATGTCATCCTTTTTCACGTTTAATTTTACTTTGAAGAGTATTTTCCAGGGAGTTTCTGTGTTTTCAACTGATAATACTTCTGATGAGATATCCACTCCATATTTTTTTTCTAATTCCTTATTTTTTTCTTTTAATATATTATTCAAATTTTTTTTAATCTGATTTTTGCTGTTGAAAACGGGCAAACCGTTGTATACCTTTTGTGTAGCTTCAGCTATTGCATCCCTTCCAAGAACTTCCAGATTTCTCGAATAGTCGTCAATAATATATTTGAAATTATTATTTGATTTTAATTCGATATTTCCATTTTCAATGTAATTTATACTTGTTATTATAAAAATTGATATTAATAACAAGGATACAATTAAAATGGCTACACTACCTACTAACATATTGCCTTTAGAGTCAATTTTCATAATATTTAACTTGACAATGTTTTTATTAATTTATTTCTCAACTGCGACTCCATGATTCTGCATAAATGTGTATTACATTTTTTGAAATTAAGTGAAAATAGTAATAAAAAAAATACTTATTTATATTATTGATTAGAAACTATACTTATTAGAAAATATATGGAGGATTTACATGTCAGATACTGTAAGAACATGGCGTCATATACAACAAAGATACAATCTTATTGGTACCAAATGTACCACCTGTGGAGAATTATTCTTCCCATCTCGTGTAGTTTGTCCTAATTGTAGAAGAAAAGGAAATCTTGAACCTTTCCAATTTTCAGGAAAAGGTAAAATTCACACATTTTCAGTAATCAGATCCGCACCTGATAACTTTAAAAAATCAGCTCCTTATGCTGTAGCTGTTGTTGAACTTGAAGAAGGTGCTAAATTAACTTCACAACTTGTCGACTGTGATGTTGAAGATATTGAAATCGGTGACGATGTGGAAATGGTATTTAGAAGAATCAGAGAAGATGGAGAGGATGGAGTAATCTCCTATGGATACAAATTCAAAGTTATCAAATAATACTGCTGTTATTTTAGTAAGTCATGGAAGTACATTGCCTTACGCAGAAGAAGTATTTGTTGAAATTAAAGAGAAATTTATCAAAAAAACCGGTCTTGCAACTGAAATTGGTTATATGAAGGTTTCAGAACCTACAATTGCAGGAGCTGTTGAAATTTTAAAAGATGAAGTTGATGATTTAGATAAAATCATAGCTTTACCTGTGTTTTTAGCTCCAGGAATTCATACCAATATTGACATTCCACAATTGTTGGGTCTCGAGCCTTTGGAAGAAGATCCAAGATGTCCGGATGGAAACTATCCTCCAGAACATTACTTGTCCATTGCTGATGATGTTGACTTTGATGGGGAAATTGAATTATTAAGTTCAATTGGGCCTCGTGATGAACTTTTGGATATTATTGATAAAAGAATCAATGAAGCATTAGCGGAATCCAAATTAGATGACAATGCTAAAACTGGAATTCTGCTTGTAACTCATGGATCAAGATTAAATTATAATAAAGAGTTTGCTACTGCATTATACGATAAGTTTGAAAAGACTTGTGATTTGCCTTCAGGTTTTGGATTTATGGAATTATGCGGTCCAAGCATTCCTGAATCAATCAATAAATTAGTTGATGAAAACGGATTGGAAAGATTGGTTGTTGTACCTATCTTTATTGCTCCTGGAATGCACACAACTCATGATATTCCTCATATTTTAGGATTCTTGGATGACCATGAACATGAACACTCACATTCACATTCCCACGGCCATGGTCATGACCACAGTCATGATTTGACTCCTGTGGAATTTGACGGTGAAATTCTTTATCCCGAACCTATTAAAGCGGATGATATATTAATTGATATTTTAGTTGACATGACAAATGAAAAATTATAATAATTTTTCATATATTTTTTTGAAATATTTTCTATTCAAGATAACTTAACTTAATTTAACTTAAAACTTATAATGGATGATTAATTATGTCTGATAAAAAAACAGGAATTTTATTATTATCCCATGGGTCTAGATTAGACGATGGTGAAGAAGTAATTAAAGCTTATAAAGATATGTATGCTGAAGAATTTCCAGACATGCCTGTAGAGTATGGATTTATGGAAATTAGAAAACCAGGTATTCCTGAAACTATTAATAAATTAACTTCTGAAAACGATTTGGAAAAAATTATTGTTGTACCTGTATTTGTTGCTCATGGACTTCATACTAAAAGGGATATACCTGAATTATTAGGTATTGAAAGCGATTTTGATGAAGAATCAGTATCCGGCGGTCATCATCACCACCATCACGGACATGGCCACGACCACGGACATCATCATCACCACCATCATGACCATGATGAAGAGACATTTGAATTTGATGGTGAAATCGTATTGACAGACCCATTAGGCATCGATACACGTTTATACGAAATAATTAAAGACAGAGTTTCAGATAATTTATAGTTCTGAAACATTTTTTTACTTTTTTTTCTTAAGATTTATTTATATTGAAATAAATATTAATATTCATGTCCCTAAAAGTCTCTGATATCGGTGAAAAGGAACTCGTTAGATACATTATTGCTAATTCAAGATGTATTACTCCGGATGACACTGCAATAACTGCTTTTAATAATACTAATTTGATTTCAACATGTGACATGCTGATTCAATCAAGGCACTTTCCTGAAAACATGTCCTATTATGATATGGGTTTTAAAGCCGTTACTGTTAATGTAAGTGACCTTGCAGCAATGGGAGCTGAACCGTTGGGTTTTTTACTGGCAATTGCTCTTCCCAAAGATTTGGACATAGATTCATTTAAGGAAATTCTTGAAGGAGTTTTGAAAGCTTGCGATTATTATGAAATCCCTTTAATTGGTGGGGATACTAATGAATCTTCGGAAATTATCATTACAGGCACGGCATTAGGATTGACTGAAAAGCCGATAATGAAAGATACTTATCAAAAAGGTGATTTGATAGCCGTAACCGGTGATATTGGATTAGCCGCATTGGGTTTTGAATTAAGTGATTTAGACAATATCTATCCTAAACATGCTCTAAAACCAAAAGCCAAAATAAAAGAAGGGATAATTCTTAAAGATTTTGCAACTTCGGCAACCGATATTACTGATGGGCTTGCAAGTGAACTATATGAGATTAAAAAGGATAATTATGGATTTATGATTTATGAGGAAATGTTGGGCATTTCCGATGAATATAAAAGATTGGCAGACAATTTAAATCTGGATTACCTTGATTTGATATTGCATGTCGGCGAGGATTTTGAATTGCTTTTTACCATATCAAAAGATAATATCGAAAAATTGCCGTTTGACTATAAAGTAATTGGTGAAGTAACAGATTCTGATGTAGTTGAACTCACTTTGGAAAATGGATTTGTTGAAAGAATAGAAAATAGAGGTTATGAGCATTATGTTAGTGAGTAATGATTTATTTAAAAAAAGTTCAAAAACACAAAAGATTCGTTGTGAGATTTGTGCCAACTACTGTAAGATATCTGATGGTAATGTTGGAATCTGTAGACAACATAAAAACATTAACGGAGAGCTATTTGATGAATCATATGGAATTGTTTCATCGTTAAGTCCTGATCCTGTTGAAAAAAAGCCTTTGAATCAATTTTTACCTGGCACATTTACCTACTCGATTGGAGGTTTTGGGTGTAACATGACATGTTTGCATTGCCAGAACTATATGATATCTCAGGAATATGATAAAAATTCAAGGGGTATTAAAATAACACCAGAGGCAATTGTGGAAAACGCACTTAATTATAATTGTAAGTCAATTGCTTGGACCTATAATGAACCTACGATACACTTACCTTTCTCCAAGAAAACTTCACTGCTTGCAAGGCAAAAAAACTTGAAGGTAATCTATGTAAGCAACGGGTATTATTCTGGAAAGTCACTTGAAGAGGTTTTGACATTTGTCGATGCATTCAATATAGACTTGAAATCCATGTCCAGTGATTTTTACAAAAAGGTCTGTGGTGCAGACTTGGACGTCGTTTTAGATAATTTAAGAAGAATATATCTGGAAGGTAAACACTTGGAAATCACCAATTTAATAATTAATGATTATAATGACTCAATCGATGAAATTACCCAGCTATGTGATTTTGTAGTCAGTGAACTTGGTCCCGAAGTCCCACTTCATTTTTCAAGGGCTTTTCCTTATTATAAAATGAATGATATTTCACCTACAAGGCCGGAGATTTTGTATAAAGCAAAAGAAATTGCACAGGAAAAAGGAATTGAAAATGTTTATTTGGGTAATATTTAAGTTTTTTTTTAAAAAAAGTAAAATTAAAAGTTAGTTTATTCTCCAAAACTAACTCTTTCGAATTTTTCTATTGTTTTAAGTGATTTTGTTGCGTCAACACCGATTTTGGTAGTTGTTCCATCACTTTCAGCTACAGGATCCAAAGAGGAACCGCGCACGTTCGGAACGATCATGATGTCACGGTCACCTTTAACACGTGTAGCTATTGCATATTCAACATCTTCAGCATCAAATATGTTCACGTCAGTATCCACTGCAACGCAATGTTTTAGTGAAGGGTGTGCAGATAATGCAGCCATAATAGCATTTTTACCGTCACCTTCAGTCTGCTTGTTGATGGATACTACGGCATGCAACCAGCAGCAGCCTCCTTCAGTCAAGACAACATTTTCAACTGTAGGAACAGCATTTTTAACTGCTTTATATATTCTTGGCTCTTGTGGAAGGCCTTGCAACAATTTATGCTCAAATCCTGCAGGGATAATTGCATGATAGCAAGGATTGTCTTTTTTAATATGCATTTTTTCCAGATTGATTATTGGCTGGTCACGGATAATGTCATAAGTATCGGTCAAGTCTACAAATGGACCTTCAGCAACGGTTTCGGTTACTGATATTTTACCCTCTAAGATAATGTCAGCTTGGGGAACTTCCAAGTCTCCACATTTGATTAATTCAAGTTCACCATCCTTAAATGCATTGGCCACTTCCATTTCGTTGTAGTCAATTGGTATTGAAGTGGTACTTGCAAGCAAAATTGCAGGATCCATTCCAATTGCTATTGCAATATCCAAATCTTTTCCCGCTTTTTGAGCATTTTGGAAGTAAGTGTAGAGGTTTCTAGGCACGATTCTAATGACTAGCCTTTTGTTGTCAAGCACCATCATACGGTGGATTGAAGCATTTTGAATTCCTGTTTCAGGGTCACGTGCAAATACAACACCTGCAGTGATATATGCTCCTCCATCACGTTTGTAATGAGTTAAAATAGGAATTTTATCCAAATTTACATCTAAATTATCATATTCTGAGAAGTCTGTAAATTTATCTACCTTAATTGGTTTTTCCATGGCTTCGATAATTTTTTCAGTAATTTCAGATACTTCACAATTAATTGATTTGGCTATTTTATCTCTGGTATTACAAATTCCTGTAATAACAGGCATATCATATCCTTTGACATTTTTTACTATGACTGTATCTTTAGGATATTGTCTTAATACTTTTGAAACTTCAAATTCACTGGAAAGTTCATCTGTAATTTCAATAATGTTGTCTCCTTCAAGTTTCATGTTATCACTATAAGTTAATTTTTTTGTCTTTTAATTTTCCTAAAAGTTCTGTAATATATGGATTGTCAATAGCAAGAATTTCACCTGCAAGGACTGCTGCGTTTTTACCGTTGTTAATTCCAACAGTTGCAACAGGAACTCCCGGAGGCATACTTACAGTTGTAAGCATATAATCTTTATTATTTTCATTAGTACATGGAACTCCAATAACCGGCCTGTCTGTCAGTCCCACTAGTCCTCCTGTTACCTGTGAGGAGGTTGAACTTATTCCAATGAAAATTTTTGCATTTTTCATGCATTTGACATAATTTGTGAATTTTTTAGTGGATCTTATCGGACAGACTACTTTAATATCATGCTTGATTTTAAGTCGGTCTAATATGGTTCCAACTTTTTTTGCAGTTCCAACATCGGTTTGCCTTCCAGCAATAATTACGACTTCAGCGTCCTGATTTTTTATACATGCGTTAGTGGTTTCATCTATTTCAACATCGTTGATTTCAAGGTTTTTAATTCTTAAAAAATCATTTTGAAGATACTTTCTTTCAATCTTTTGAACAATATCTTCATTGCTCTGCTTGACTTTTTCAGCATAATCCTTTCTTAACTCTATTACCTTTTGGCGAACCTCTTCATCATGAAGTCCGATATACTGAGCAGCTAAAATTGCGGCATTGTCTCCTCTATCGATTCCAACAGTTGAAATAGGAGAAGGATAAGGCATTTGAACAATGGATTCGAGCGCATCTATTCCATTGGTTTTAACATCCACTGGAACTCCTATAACAGGTCTTGGTGTATAGGCGGCTATTGAACCCGGTAAATGCGCTGCCAAACCGGCAATACCAATAAATACTTCAATTCCTGCATCAGTACCCTGACTAACAATTTCTCTAACTAGGTTAGGTGTTCTGTGGGCTGAAGCTATTTTCAAGCTATATGGTATTTCAAGCTTATCTAAAATATCCATACTTTTTTCAGCAATAGCAATGTCTGACCCACTTCCAAGAATAATCATTATTTTTGGTGTCATTCAAAAATCCCTTCTAAAATAAAAATTTATTTATGTATTATAATATTGTCTTTTAAATATTTAAATTATCATTGATAGGTTAATCCTTTTTCTTTTAATATCTACATCCAGAACTTTAACATCAACTATATCTCCAACACTAACAATATCTAACGGGTGCTTTACATATTTATCAGCTACCAATTGTGATATATGAACCAATCCGTCCTGATGGACTCCAATATCTACAAACGCTCCAAAATCAACAATGTTTCTAACAGTTCCCTGAGTTATCATTCCTATCTCCAAATCTTCAAGTGTCAATACATTTTTTCTAAGAATAGGTTTTGGCATGTCCTCACGAGGATCCCTGCCGGGCTTTTTAAGTTCGCTTATAATGTCCTTTAATGTTTCCATTCCAATGTCCAATTCTTCTGAAATTTCTTTTAAGTCAACTTTGTCAAATTTTAAGGATTTTGAGCCGATATCGCTTGTGGAATAGTTTAATTTTTTCAATAGCTTAAAAGTGGCGTCATAGGATTCAGGATGTATTGTGGTATTGTCCAATGGGTACTCTGGATTGTCTATTTTTACAAACCCGGCACACTGTTCGTAAGTTTTTTTACCAAGTTTTTTAACATTCAATAATTCTTTCCTGTTTTCAAAGCTTCCGTTTTCTTCCCTATAGCTAATAATATTTTTGGCGGTTGTATTGCCGATTCCGGATACATAATTAAGTAAACTTACAGAAGCGGTATTCAGGTCGACTCCAACTTCATTCACTACCTTTTCCACAACACCGCTCAGGGATTCTGACAATTGCTTTTGGTTCATGTCATGCTGATACTGACCTACACCGATTGATTTCGGATCAATTTTAACAAGTTCAGCCAGCGGGTCTTGAAGTCTTCTTGCAATTGAAACGGCACTGCGTTCCCCTTCTGAAAATTTAGGAAATTCCTCATCAGCCAATTTTGATGCAGAATATACGGAAGCTCCGGCTTCATTAACAATAATATATTCCACATTTGTTCCTTTGATAATGTCAGAAACAATTTGTTCGGATTCTCTTGAAGCTGTTCCATTTCCAATTGCTATCACGTTAATGTCATATTTGTCAATTAAATCACGAACGGTTTTAATTGATTCTTTAACTTTATTTTGAGGTTCAGTTGGATAAATCAGTGCAGTATCTAAAACTTTTCCAGTTTCATCAATGATGGCAAGTTTACATCCTGTTCTAAATGCAGGATCCCATCCTAAAATTGTTTTCCCAACAAGAGGACTTTCCATCAATAGCTGATTTAGGTTTTTGGCAAACACTTCAATTGATTTTTCTTCAGCCTTTTGTGTTAAAAAATTCCTGATTTCCCTTTCGATTGCAGGAGAAATCAATCTTTTATAAGAATCCTCCACTGATTCCTTTATTATTGGTGTGGTGTATCTGTTATATTCTATTTTTTCCGGAATGCTTGAGATATTTTTCAGCATATGTCTGTTGAGATATTTTATTATTTCATCAACTTCACATACAACTTTTCCTTTAATTATTCCCTCTTTTTCAGCCCTGTTAATTGCTAAAATCCTATGTGGAGGGATTTTTCTTAAATCTTCACTGTAATTGTAATAAATCTCATATTCTGATGATGAATCCTTATCTTTGGCTTTTGTTTCTATTTGTCCGGTGTAGAATGTGTTTTGCCTGATTTTTTTTCTGAATTGGGAGTTGTCTGAAATTATCTCGGCAATAATATCCTTTGCACCATCTATTGCATCTTCGGCAGTATTGATTTCTTTTTCAGGGTCAATGTATTTTTTAGCTATTTTTTTAATGCTTTCTTTAACGTCCTGTGCTAGAATTATTTGAGCCAATGGTTCCAATCCTTTTTCACGGGCAATTGTTGCTCTTGTTCTTTTTTTGCTTTTGAATGGTCTGTATAAATCATCAAGTTCAACTAATGTATTTGCATTTAAAATACTGCTTTTTAAGTCATCATCAAGTTTTCCAAGCTCATCGATTCGTTTTATGATTTTTTCCTTTTTGTCTTCCAGGTTTCTGAGATATTTTAGCCTTTCGTCAAATTTCCTTAAAGTTTCGTCATTCAGTGAACCTGTAACATCTTTTCTATATCTTGCAATGAAAGGTATTGTATTGCCGTCATCGATTAATTTGATTACTTTTTCAACTTGCCAGTTAGTTAAATTTAATTCATTTTGAAGTGTTTCTACTATCATCAAATAACTACCTTTTAAATGTGTATATTAAGATTAACCTTTAAAATGTATAGATAACTTTTAGGTTTTCGTATTATTTTAAGGTATGGTGTAAAACTAATATATTTATAGTACTTAAATGACATATTTATAAATAATTAAACTTTCAGGTGAATTTATTGTATTGGTTTTTTGTAATAATTGCATTTTTGCTTGCTAGTATAAAAACTGAAAAACCTAAGAAATACCAAAAGGTTTCAGTAATTATTCCTGCATATAATGAGGAAGATACTGTAGCTAAAGTTGTAGAAGTAGTTAGAAACGTGTCGTTTGTTGATGAAATCATTGTTGTTAATGATGGTTCATCTGATAAGACCAAAGAGGAAGCTATTAAGGCTGGAGCTATAGTTATTAATCATGAAACCAATAAAGGTAAGGGTGAAGCTTTATACACTGGTTATAAGCAAGCTGAATGTGATGTTATTGCATTCATTGATGCGGATATTTATAACTTAACTTCCAAAAAAGTAGAATCAATGATTATGCCAATTTTGCTTGGAGATGCTGAGATTACTAAAACTAAATTTTCACGTGTTAGCGGACGTGTAACTGAACTTACGGCTAAACCGTTGCTCAATTTCTTTTTCCCTGAAATTTCTTTTGAACAGCCATTGAGCGGTCAGTTTGCAGCACGTAAAAGTACATTAAGAAAAATTAATTTTGAAAAGGATTACGGTGTGGATGTAGGTATTGTTATTGATGCTGATGTGCTTGGAATTTCTATCATGGAAATTGACATTGGTGAAATTGAACATGACATGTCTCCGCTTTCAGATTTAAATCTGATGGCTAATGAAGTTGTTAGAACAATTATAAGTCGTGCTAATAAGTATGGTAGAGTTTTAATGATTGATGAAATTGGTTATTTCATCCGTATGTCTGTTGTTGGCCTGTCTTTAATTATTCTTGGTTTATTTACTGTATTCTTTGTAAAAATGGTTCCCCTTGCAATTGGGGTCATTATTTCTGTTGCAGGAATTATAATAGCAATCTATTACCTTATTAAAGTTATTGTAAAATCTATTGTAATATTTAGAAAAACTCCTGGATTTAGCTTATTAAAATCTTTTGTTAAAATTCACTTCCCTCTGATTATTTCAATAATTGTATTGCTGTTAATGATTTCAACATTTATTGGTGCAGCACACTTTGAGAATGGTGTATTGTCAATCGAACCGAACTCCAGAAATTTAATTATCTATGCTGACAATGCCCGTGCTGATAACTCCATATCTGTTAGAGGTCCATTTACTGTTGATGTAGCAATTGAAAATGAATCGGAACAAATCCGTATGCCTTCAGAGGCAATGATGACATTGGGAATTAAAGTCAATGACACGATTCAAATTGGTGGGGGCGAGTATATAGTTAATGAATCAAGAGATGGTGATGATGATATTATCAGAATGCCTAATCAAGCTAGAAAGATTTTAAACCTCGAACCAGGTTATATAATTCAAAATAGTCGTTTAAAAGAAGTATTCGATCAGTCTATTGTAAGCCAGGTCAGTAAAAGTAAAAATATTTCCTGCACTGAAAAGTTCATTATTTCCCAGAAAGACTATAACTCTTCTGATTTTGAAGTATTCTTGGGTAATGTTTCAATAGCTAATTCATCTGGTGTATTTAGAAGCAATAGCTCTTATTCAATTGCTGTTGATGGTGAAATTATTGGTACAATAAATAAACCTAAAAATACTACCTTAAATTATGGTGATTCAGAAATTGAGATAGTCTTTAATGATTCGCAATATTCATCTACAAAACAGTTTGTAAAATCCAATCAAGGCAATTTCTTTAATATTGATATTTAAAAAATAGTAAGAAATCTAAGAATTATTTTCTTAGATTATTTTTTTCCATAAGCTTTAACAGCTTCTTCTACATCGTTGTAAAGTCCAAGTGCAGCCAGTGCACCAACTTTTCCCTGTTCGCCGGTTACTGCAATCAAAGGAATACCCAATTCTTCAGCAGTTGCTTGTGCTGTTTCAACATCCATCATACCGGATTTTGTTGCAATAGAATATTCTCTTAATTTTTCAGGAATTTCAAGACCTTCTAAGATAGCTATGGCTGTTTTATCAGATAAAGTATCCCTTTTAAGAATTTCAATAACTCTGCTTATTAATTCTTCTTTTTTGGATTCTTCAACAGCAAATGTAAGAGCAATTGAAACACAATTTTGAGTTTTATGAGGGTTGTGGGGGTATAATTGAACAATTATATGGTCAAGGTATTCATAACCTTCACTTGCAAGCTCAACACCTAAATTATGTGCCATTGTCCAAGTAGCTCCAGCATCTTTAGTATCAGTATCATCAACACCAATAACTACTTTTTGAAGTTTAGGGGTTACAACAGTAGCTCTTCCTACTTTTGAACCTCCTCCAATGTCAAGAAGCTCAATGTATTTAACACCTTCTCCCATTCCTCTACACATTCCAGCACCTACACCGGCACCTGCAAGCCCGGCATGTGTTACTTTAACTTCATCACCGTCAATAACAATTTCATCTATTCCTGCAGCATTAAAACTAGCTTTCAAATCAATAGGACTTGAACCGACATGGCATGAATACACATGTTTGTTTCCGTCACGATAAGCGGAATCGATTAATTTTGAGTTATTTCGGTACTGATTTAACAACCAATGGGACCCGGAAATGCATGGATGATATTCGATAAGTTCAACCTTATCGCCATCCACAATAGTTAAGACCTTTTCATATGGTGCAATCCATGGATCTGAAAATTTTTCCTTTAATTCATTTGGTTTGAGAATTTCCATCCAATCACTAGATTTCTTTTAATCTGTCACACATTTTAATGGCTGCTTCAACTGCACTTTTTGCGTTTTTAACACGTCTGTGTGCATCCATTCTTGTCATTCCAGGACCAGTAATTCCTAAAGCAACTGGTGTGTCATATTCTAATGCCAAATCAGCAATTTTACGTGACGCATGTTGTGCAACGATTTGATCGTGGTCAGTTGCGCCTTCAATAACAGCACCTAAGGTGATTATTGCATCGAATTCTCCTTTTTGTAATAATTTTTTTATTACAAGTGGCATGTCAAACACGCCTGGAACGGCTACAACTTTTGTAATTTCACAGTCTCTATTTTTAGCTTCAGCTTTAGCTAACTCTAACATCATTTGAGTAATATCGTAATTAAATTCTGCTACAACAGCAGCGATTTCATATTTTACCATTTTTTCATCTCCTTACCTGCTAAATAATAAAAGCATAAATCCAGCTACCCCACTTAATACCATAATGAATATAATAAAAAGTGCAGCCCATTGCATTTTAGTTAGTTTTCTCATATTTTTCTTATCTCCATTTTTTATTTATAAATTATTTTTAATAGCTTCGGCTACTTCCATAGTGCTTGATGAACCACCTAAATCTCTTGTTAGGATTTTTCCATCATTAAGTACTTTTAGAATAGCGGCATCAAATTTGTCCGCTTCCTCGTTTTCACCGATATATCTAAGCATCATAATTGCTGAAAGCATCATTGCTATTGGATTTGCCTTACCTTCACCTGCAATATCTGGAGCAGAACCATGAACAGGTTCAAATAAAGCACCATCTTCACCAATATTTGCTGATGGTATTACTCCTAGTCCTCCAACGAGTCCAGCGCCTTCATCGGATAAGATATCACCGAATAAGTTTGTAGTCACAATTACTTCAAAGCTTTGAGGTTGTGTTATAAGATACATTGCTGTTGCATCTACATAAAAATCTTCGGTTTCAATCTCAGGATACCTTTCAGCCACTTCATAGAACACATCCTTGAATAATCCGTCACTTTTTTTAAGCACATTTGCTTTGTGAACTCCTGTGACTTTACTTTTATTATTTTCCTTAGCATAATTAAAAGCATAATCAATAATGCGTTCTTCTGCTTTTCTTGTAATAATACGTTTTGCAATAGCACCATCTTCAGTTAATTCTTCTTGATCTGCGATGTACAATCCTTCAGTATTTTCCCGCACAATCATGAAGTCAACATCATCAAATAATGCATTAGTATTAGGATAAGTTTTAACAGGCCTTAGATTTGCATACATTTTCATTTCTTGGCGTATTTTAACAATAACATCAGCAGCAGTTTCTCCTGCAGCACCAAATAAACATGCATCTGCATTTCTAATAATATCTAAGGTTTCTTCTGGAAGTGGATTTCCATTCTTTTGGCCACATTCATCTCCAGCTTCGCCATAAACATAATCGAAATCAATATCCAATTCGTCTAATACGAATATTGTCGCTTCCATTACTTCTTTACCGATTCCATCTCCTGGAACAACGGCAATTTGATATTTATTTTTTGTTTTTGAGGTATTCAATTAATCCACCTTGTTCTAGTATTTCTAACATGAATGGAGGTAATTTTTTAAAGTTAATTGATTCTCCATTAGCGGAGGTTATGATTCCTTTTCCCATATCAACATCAATTTCTTCTCCATCATTTACAAGCTGTGTAATTCCGGGAGCTTCAAGAAGTGGAACTCCAACATTTGTAGCGTTTCTATAAAATATTCTTGCAAAAGACTCTGCAATTACTGCAGATATTCCAACACCTTTAAGAGCAATAGGAGCATGTTCTCTTGAAGATCCACAACCGAAATTCCTTCCAGCTACTATAAAATCTCCTTTTTTACATTTTTCATTGAATTCTGCATCCAAACCTTCCATACAATGTTGGGATAATCTTTCCTCATCAGTATATATTAAATATCTTCCTGGAAGAATTATGTCAGTGTCAATGTCATTTCCAAATTTCCATGCAGTTCCTTTCATAATAATCACTCTGGTGCTACGATTCTACCTTCAATTGCTGAAGCTGCAGCAACAGCAGCAGAAGATAAGTAAACTTTTCCATCAGGGGAACCTTGTCTACCTTTAAAGTTTCTGTTTGAAGTGGAGAGGCTTACTTCTCCAGGTCCAATAATTCCTGTGTGCCCTCCAAGACAAGGGCCGCAACATGGAGCCGATACAAGTGCACCTGCATCAACGAATATTTTTATCAAACCTTCTTCAAGGGCTTTTGAATAGATTTCTTTGGATGCCGGTATTACTAACATTCTAGTTCCATTAGCTATTTTATTTCCTTTAAGGATTTTAGCAGCATCCCTTAAATCACTAAGCCTACCATTAGTACAAGAACCTAAAAATACTTGGTCAATTTCTTGATCAACTTCACTAACAGCCTTTACATTGTCTACATTGTGAGGACAAGCTACTTGAGGTTCTAAATCACTTACATCAATATCAATAATATTAAGAGAGGATGAGTCCAAATCAGTTTTGAATACTTTATATGGCTTATTGGAACGTTTTTCAACATAGGCAACGGTTTTTTTATCAGGTTCGACCAAACCAGTTTTACCACCCATTTCAATCGCCATGTTACATAAAACCATCCTATCTGAAACGCTCATATCTGAAACTGTATCGCCTGCAAATTCACATGCCTTATATGTTGAGCCATCAGCGCCAACTTGACCGATGATATTTAAAATTACATCTTTTGCATAAACATTTTCTTTTAATTCACCGGTAATATTGAACCTATTTGTTTCAGGTACCTTAAACCATAAATTACCTTCTGAAAATACCATGGCCATATCTGTAGAACCAATGCCTGTTGAAAATGCACCTAAAGCTCCATGAGTACAGGTATGTGAATCAGCACCTACAATAACTTCTCCAGGCACAACATGACCTAATTCCGGAAGAATTTGGTGACATACTCCAGCATATACATCGTAGAAATTTTCAATTTTTTGTTCTTTTACGAAATTTCTCATAATAATATGATTATTCGCTGAATCAATAGAATCGGCTGGAACTTGATGGTCAAATGGAATAACAATCTTTGAGGAATCCCATACTTTTTCAGTACCAATCTTTTCAAAGGATTCTACTGAAAGAGGTCCAGTTAAGTCGTGAGCCATTGCTACATCAATATTTGCTATAACAATATCTCCCGCTTCAACTTTATCTTTACAAGATGCTTTTGCTAATATTTTTTCAGACATTGTTGGCATATTTTCAACCTCTTAATAATGATAAATATTTTGTATTTATCAATATATAAACTCTTTTTTTATTATTTTAAAAATGTAATTTTCTAATATTTATATAATATGTTAAACAAAACTATCCATATGGGTATATTATTTAACAGACACAAAAAAGATGAAACTCATATTGAAGAGGAACCTTCAATTTGGGAAGATAGGATTTTTTGGGTTTCAACATTACAAAAAATAGTCCTTCCTGTTTTGGGTAATGTAGCAAAAAGCTCTCTTCGCAAAAAAATGCCTAACGAATCTGTTAGTGCTGATACTAAAAAATTTACATATCTTGAAGCTTTTGCACGTGTTTTTAATGGAATCGCTCCTTGGCTAGAATTAGGGCCTGACAGTTCAGAAGAAGGTCAAATTAGAGAAAAATATTTACGATTAACATTAAAAGCTATTATGAATGCTGTTAATCCAAACAATAATGATTATATCTTCTTTGTAGAACCTAAACAATCTTTAGTAAACATGGCTTTATTCGCTCAAGGGTTACTCAGATCAAAAAATCAAGTTTGGCTTAATTTGCCAATGGATGTACAGGCTAAGATTATTCATGAACTTAAAAATTCAAGAGTAATTGCTCCATATGAAAATCATTGGTTATTATATACTGCTATAATTGAAGCTACACTTTTAGAATTTACTGGAGAATGTGATAAAGAACGTTTGTCTTACGGTATCCATAAATTCAGAGATGAATTTTATATGGGAGATGCTATTTATTCAGATGGCGAATCATTTGATTTAGATTATTACAATAGTATAATAATTCATCCAATGCTTAACGATATCTTATCCGTAATGAGAAAATACGGTATTTCAGATGGTGAATTTTTAGATATACAGTTAATGAGATCTTCAAGATTGGCTGCTCAACTCGAGAGGTTAATTTCACCTGAAGGTACATATCCTCTAGTTGGAAGCTCTTTAACATATCGTTGCGGCATTTTCCATTTATTATCTCAAGCAGTTTTACTTAAGATTTTACCGAAAAATATTAATCCTGCTCAAGTCCGATCAGCTTTAACAAAAGTTTTAAAAAGACAATTTGGAGGCACTCAAAATTTTTCTTCTGAAGGCTGGCTGCTAATAGGATTAAATGGATATCAAGCGGAATTATCCGAAAAAGATATTAATTCAGGCAGTATTTATTTCTGCTGTGCAATATTTTTAGCTTTAGGTTTAGAATTGGAAGATGAGTTTTGGACAAATCCTGCCTGTGAATGGACTACTTTAAAAGCATGGAATGCTCAAGACGCTCCAAAAGATCAATCTATTAATTTTTAATTCAATTTGTATAAGTTCCCGTAATTATATAATTTAATTCCGTCTGGAACTTTACTTATTATATTTTTTGTATCAAATATTATAGGATTTTTCATATTTTTTGAAATTAGATTATAATTAGGGTTTTTGAATTCATTGTGGTCACATAATATTAAAATTAAATCTGCATCTTTTGTTGCTTCATCAAAACTTACAAAATCATCATTTTTGATATGTGGTTCATGTATGGCTATTTCGTATCCGTCTCCTTTTAATCTGGCAATAATTTCATATGCAGGACTTTCCCTGTCATCTCCAGTATTTCCTTTATATGATACTCCAAATATTGCGATTTTACCGGATGGTATGATTTTTTTGGTATATTCGCAAACGAATTCGGGCATTGAATTGTTTGTATCACGTGCTAATTTGATAATCTTTGCAGTTTCCGGAGCTTTTGCATAAATAAAATAAGGGTCAATGGCAAGGCAATGACCTCCCACACCAGGTCCTGGGGAGTGTAAATTCACTCTTGGATGTTTATTTGCCATTTTTATAACGTCTAATGCATTCACTCCAATTTCAGCACAAATTTTTGCAAGTTCATTGGCAAGCGCTATATTAACGTCTCTAAATGTATTTTCCATACATTTTGATAATTCAGCAGTTTTTGCTTCAGTCAACATCAAATATCCTTCAACAAACTGACCGTATACTTCACGAGCTTTTTTAGCACATTGAGGTGTAATTCCGCCAATTATTCTATCATTATGAACTAATTCTTCTAAAATTTTACCTGGAAGTACTCTTTCAGGACAATGTGCGAGATATAAGTCTTCTCCAATTGTAAAACCTGCATTTTCAAAAATTGGTTTAATTGTTTCATCAGTTGACATAGGAGCTATTGTTGATTCAATAATGACAATGTTTCCTTTTTCCAAATATGGAAGTATTGATTCACATGCACTAACAACATAACTCAAGTCACAGCTGTAATTTTCAATGATGTAGGGTGTAGGTACTGTAATAATAAAAGCATCTGCTTTTTGAGGAGTTAGGGAAGCTGTATATACTTCATTTTTAACTGCGTTTTTAATTATGTCGGATATTCCCGGTTCTTCAATGTGCACGATTCCTTTGTTTAAATTATTCACTATTTCTTCATTGACATCCACTCCAACAACTTCGCAGTGGTGCCTTGTAAAAAGTGCGGCTGTTGGAAGACCGATATATCCTTGACCCATAATACATACTTTCATAAAATCTAACTCCCTTCTTTTTAAATATAAAGTATAATATATATCTTAACATATTAAAAGTTTTAAGTGGTTTATATGAAAATTTTGATTACAGGTTCAAATGGAATGTTAGGGCATGATTTGATTGATGTTTTAAAAGATAAGCATGAATTAATCCTTACAACTTCCAAATCATTAGATATTACTGATAAAGATAAGGTTATTGAGTTTATCAGTGAAAAAAATCCTGATGTCGTAATTAATTCGGCAGCATATACTGATGTTGATGGATGCGAAGAAAATCAGGATATCGCATATGCCGTTAATGGGGAAGGCGTTAGAAACTTGGCTTTGGGATGCAGTAAAATTGATTGCCCATTGGTGCATGTAAGTACAGATTATGTTTTTGATGGTACTGCAAGAGATCCAATCACTGAAGATGGTGAAATAGGTCCTATCAGTGTTTATGGTAAAAGTAAACTTATGGGAGAGGAAGCTATTCTGGATATTCTGGATAAATTTTTCATCATACGAACTGCATGGCTATATGGGATAAATGGAGGTAACTTCCCTAAAACAATGTTGGAATTAGCTAAAAATCATTCAGAAATCACTGTTGTTTATGATGAAGTGGGAACTCCAACATATACTCCTGATTTAGCTTATGGGATTTCACAATTAATAGAAACTGATTATTACGGAATTTATCATTTGACTAATTCCGGAAGCTGTTCCTGGTGTGAATTTGCAAGATATATCTTTGAGGTGGCTGATGCTGACGTTAAAGTCATCCCGGTTACAGCATCCGAGTTTGCAAGACCTGCTCCAAGGCCACATTACTCCGTATTGGAAAATAAAAAATGGGTTGATAATGGTTTTGAACCGCTTAGAGATTATAAGGAAGCTGCAAAAGAATATATTGAGTTGATTAGATGAATAAAAAGTTAGCATTGATTTTGGCATTAATTCTCACTTTATTTTTGATGGGATCTGTAAGTGCCGGCTTTTTTGATTTTTTAAATTTTGGAGGCGATTCTCATAGCAACAGCAATGTTGTTGAAGATGGCCAATACTGTACCGCTGATGAGGTTGCTGCATATATTAAGGAATTTCATAAGCTGCCAAGCAATTACATTACAAAAAGCGAGGCACGGAATTTAGGCTGGCAGGGAGGGCCACTTAAAAACTATGCTCCCGGTAAAAGCATTGGGGGAGATACCTTCACTAACCGTCAGCATGTTCTCCCAGACAGCGATTCAAAATATATTGAATGTGACATTAATGCAAATGGAACCAGCAGGGGAGCAGAAAGAATAGTGTACAATTCAGGAAATTATAAAGTTTATTATACTGCTGACCATTACAATACCTTTAAAGAAATATGATACTATGGAATTAGATGGCAAATTGATTAAAAAGGAAGGGCATGATTATTTAAAAGAGGCGTTGAATTTTCCGGATTATTATGGAAAGAATTTGGATGCATTATATGACTGTCTGTGTGAAATAGGCATTGAAACTCAAATTGTTTTAGTAAACAGCAGTGAAGTTTCAAAGGATGTGATTGATACATTTGTGGATGCATCCGCTGAAAACGAGCTTTTGGATTTTAAGTGCGATTAATAAAATTTTTAAATCTTATTAAAATAAATAACAATATAAGTGATAATTATGAAAGGAATAATTCTAGCAGGAGGCTCTGGAACTCGTCTTTATCCGATTACCAAGGCGATTTCAAAACAGTTATTGCCTTTATATGATAAACCGATGATTTATTATCCTATTTCTGTTCTGATGCTTTCAGGAATTAAAGAGATATTAATTATTTCAACTCCTAGGGATTTGCCGATGTATAAGGATTTGCTTGGTGATGGAAGTAGGTTAGGTATTAAATTTGAGTATGCAGTTCAGGAAAATCCTAATGGTCTTGCCGAAGCATTCATTATCGGTGAAGAATTCATCGGGGATGAAAATGTTGCGCTTATCTTGGGAGACAATATATTTCATGGACACAGGTTCACAGAAATATTGAAAAGAGCAACTTCTCTGGAGGAAGGAGCCGTTATTTTCGGGTATTATACAAACAATCCCGAAGCTTTTGGTGTAGTTGAGTTTGATGAAGATTGGAATGTTTTATCAATTGAAGAAAAACCGGAACATCCTAAATCCAACTATATTGTACCTGGACTTTATTTTTATGATAATGATGTAATTGAAATAGCTAAAAATGTCAAACCTTCCCAAAGGGGTGAAGTTGAAATCACTTCTGTTAATGATGAATATCTTAAGCGTGGAAAGCTTAAGGTTGAGCTTCTTGGAAGGGGAATGGCTTGGCTTGATACTGGAACTCATGAAGGGCTTTTAGAGGCATCAAACTTCATTGAAACAGTTCAAAAAAGACAAGGTTTATACATAGCATGTTTGGAAGAAATTGCTTACCTAAAAGGTTATATTTCTGAAGAAACTTTATTAAAAACCGCTGAAGAACTTAAAAAAACTGATTATGGACAATATTTATTTAATTTAGCAAAAAGAGGAAAATAATATGGGAAAGTTTAAATTTACAGAAACAGGCATTGAGGGAATGTTTGTTGTGGAACCTACAGTTTTTGAAGATAATCGTGGATACTTTATGGAAACATACCAGGAAAATGATTTTAAAGAGGCAGGATACGATTTGAAATTCGTACAGGATAATCAGTCAAAATCCTCAAAAGGAGTTTTAAGAGGACTTCACCTACAGTTAAAATACCCTCAAGGCAAGTTGGTACGCGTAATTAAAGGAGAAGTATTTGATGTTGGTGTGGATTTGCGTGGAGACTCACCGACATACGGAAAATGGTATGGAGAAATACTGTCCGAAGAAAACAAAAAACAATTGTACATTCCACCTAAATTCGCACATGGTTTTGTAGTGCTTTCCGATGAAGCGGAATTCCAATATAAATGCACAGAATTCTACCATGGAGAGGATGAAAGCGGCATAAAATGGGACGATGAAGACATAGGAATAGACTGGCCATTAGATGGAATCGATGAAATAATACTATCAGATAAAGATAAGGAATGGAAATCATTCAAAGAATCTCAAATCAAATACTAACGTGATTTATTATGACAAATATTTTAGTTACAGGTGGAGCAGGGTTTATAGGAAGTAACTTCGTAAGATATATGGTCAACAAGTATCCTGAATACAATATAATTAATCTTGATGCGCTTACATACTGCGGAAACCTTGAAAATTTAAAAGACATTGAAAATGAGGATAACTATTCATTCGTTAAGGGAGATATCAGGGACAAATCTGTTGTGGATGATCTTGTAAAAAAATCAGACTATGTAATCAACTTTGCAGCGGAAAGCCATGTGGACAGAAGCATAACCGACCCGGAAATATTCATCAAATCAAATGTGCTGGGAACACAGGTACTGCTCAATGCGGCTAAAGAATATGGAGTTGAAAAGTACATTCAAATTTCAACCGATGAAGTATATGGAACATTAGGTAAAGAAGGATATTTCACCGAAACCACTCCATTACAACCAAACAGTCCATATTCCGCATCAAAAGCAGGTGGAGACTTAATTACAAGAGCATACTTCGAAACATTTGACCTGCCGATTAATATTACCCGCTGCTCAAACAACTATGGACCGTACCAATTCCCTGAAAAGCTAATACCTCTAATGATATCAAACGCTTTGGAAGATAAAAAATTGCCGGTTTACGGAGACGGAAAAAACATAAGGGACTGGCTACATGTACACGACCACTGCACAGCAATTGATCTGGTATTGCACGAAGGAAAAGTTGGAGAAGTCTACAATATTGGTGGAAACAACGAAAAAGAAAATATCTACATAGTAAAACTCATATTGAAAGAACTTGGCAAGGATGAATCATTAATAGAGTTTGTTACTGATAGATTAGGGCATGATAGACGATATGCAATTGATTCATCTAAAATACAAAAAGAACTTGGATGGAGTCCATATTACACCTTTGAAACAGGTATAAAAGAAACAATTCAATGGTATTTGGATAATCTTGATTGGATTGAACAAGTTAAAAGTGGAGAATATCAGGAATATTACAATAAGATGTATTCCAATAGGTAAATTTACTAGAAATTTACCTCTTTTTTTAATTTTAAAATCAATAATTTAATTGTCATTTCAAAATCTAATTGACTATAATTTGAACAGTTCATTTAAAAATTTAGTCAAGAGTTTTGAGATTTATCAAATTAAATTAAATTAATTTTCTTTAATTGTATAAATTAAACCTAAAATTATTTTTCAATCGTTTATACTTATATACGACTTTTTATATTTTAAATTATCTAATTTAATCAGTTATTAGATTAAAAAAAGATACTTTTATATATAATAATTTGTTAATTTTTAATAGTATAAATATTAATTATGAAAAAATATTGTTTCTAATTAATATGGGGAAATGGTGATTTGGATGTTAGAACAATATTTGCCCTTTGTAGGATTGATAATATTTGGAAATATTGAAAATTTAGTTTTATCTTCACAGGGTGTTGTTGCAGGGGTTAATCCCTTAAAATTGGCTATTGCAAGTATTATTTGTGTTTCTTGTTGGCTTATAATAGGAACATTTGGAACTCAAATTTTAATTAATTATGTTGATTTTATCGATTTTTTCGGAGGATTTATAATATTTGCTTTAGGTTTCCAAGCAATGTATGCATCAGTATTTAACAAATAGGGATGATTAGATGATTGATGAATTAAAACCATTTTTAATATTGCTTGTCTTTGGAAATATTGAAAATTTAATTTTGGCAGCACAGGGTGTTGCAGCTTCTGTAAATCCTTTAGGACTTGCAATTTTGAGTTTGGCTGCTGCTTCTTGCTGGTTATTGATTGGAACATTTGGAACTAGATATGCAATAAAATATGCAAGATTTATAAATTTCATCGGTGGTTTGGCCATTTTTATATTGGGTATCCAGGCAATGATAGAGTCCCTTCCGGGAATGTTAGCATTTTTCCATTAATTTAAATTCTGATTTTTATGAAATATATAAAACATAAAGTTTATGGTCATTTATTTAATTTATTCAAGGCTTTTCCTGTTGTTAATAATAGGATTTCTTTTATTATTGACTCAAGGGAGTCTTTTAAAGGTAATCTTGATTATATTAAAAAAGAATTTGAAAAAAGAGGAGATTTTGAATTTAGCTTTTTTTATAAGGATAAACTTTCATTATCCAGTTTCAAAAAATTGGCAACATCCAAATATGTTTTTTTAAATGACAATTTTTTCCCCCTCGCTTTCATGAATTTTAAAAGCGATACTGAAGTCATTCAATTATGGCATGCTCCGGGAGCTTCTAAGAAATTCGGAGGATCTGTTGCAAGTCCTGATGAAATTGAAATGCTTTTAAAAATTGGTGAAAATACAGATTATTTAATATCTTCCTCTAAAAATATTGAAGATTATTATTCTGAAGCTTTTCAAATAGATAAAGAAAAAATTAAGGCTCTTGGGCTTCCAAGACTGGATTATTATTTTGAAAATCATGATTTAAACAAAATTAAATCAGATTTTTGTAAAAAATACAATGTCGAATCCAATAAGAAAATTATTTTATACGCCCCTACTTTCCGAGATGAAAAAAAGTACAATAATGTCCTTAATTCCCTGAATTTAAAGAAATTCAATGATGTTTTGGGTGATGAGTATGTCCTTGCTTTGAGGTTGCACCCAAAGATAAGGGATTTTTATGATGATGCTATTGAATCCAGTGAAAACTACATTGATTGCAGCAATTATCCGTCAGAACAGGAACT
The DNA here is from genome assembly GCF_900314695.1 of uncultured Methanobrevibacter sp. Lineage (NCBI taxonomy): Archaea > Methanobacteriati > Methanobacteriota > Methanobacteria > Methanobacteriales > Methanobacteriaceae > Methanobrevibacter > uncultured Methanobrevibacter sp. The sequence continues at coordinate 70,454 of NZ_OMWD01000006.1, forward strand.
GATGATGATAAGCGATGTTTTGATTACTGATTATTCATCAATAATGATTGAATTTGCAATTTTAGATAAGCCTATTTTATTTTTTGTTTACGATTTGGATAATTATTTAAGTACTGAGAGAGGATTCTATTACGATTTCAAAAAGACGGTTCCAGGTAAACTAGTTTATAATTCAGATGAATTAATCGATGCAATTAATAATGAGGATTTTGATAAAGATAAAATGACAAGTTTTGTCAAGACACAATTTGATGTGATTGATGGCAAATCATCCAAAAGAGTCGTTGATTTTCTTTTAAATAATGGTAGGTAATATGAATAATATTAAAGTTAGTGTTGTAGTACCGGTTTTTAATAATGCAGAGTATATAGGTACAGCGCTCGATTCAATAATTTCTCAGGATTTTGATGCTTTTGAGATTATCGTGGTTGATGACGGTTCAAGCGACAACAGCTTAGAACTTATAACTGATAAGTTAAAAGGTATAGATATTCCAAACACTATCATTCACCAGGAAAATCAAGGCGTCAGTGCTGCAAGAAACAAGGGTATTGAAGCTTCAAACGGTGATTATTTAGTTTTTGTGGATGGGGATGATTACATATCACCAAATCATCTGTCAAGTTTATATAATGGCGAAACTGATTTTAGTTTAACACAATTGGTAAAAAAAGAAGGAGATACTGTATCCAATCCTCATATTTTCTCACAAAACTGCATTTCAACAAAAGAGTTCATTGAAATGGAACTTAAAATGCAAATTCCTTTTAATTTTGTACAGCTAATGTATAAATCAGATATAATCAAGGGAAACTCCATTAAATTTTCCAGCGATTTTGTTTATGGAGAAGATACATATTTTGCCCTAATCGCATTAAGTTACGGTGAAAAAATAGCTATTTCCAACGAAGCAACTTACTATTATATACAGCATCAAAAATCAGCTATAAGGACATCCGAATTTCGACGTTTTGAGATTGTAACTGCATTTGAGCAATTGGCAGATTTCTATAAAAAACAAGGATGGGACGATTTATCCGATTTAATAATAACATCCAGAATTCCCAAAGCCATTTTCGGGAATATGAACTATTTCTTTTATAATTCCTATGATGTCGATGAAGTAATTGATAAAATGAAGGAGTTGGATTTATTCACCAAATTATCAAAGTTTGAAGGAGACAATAAATTCAAGCTTAAGATTAGATTATTTTTATTAAATCCTAAGATATATTATAAAATGTGGAAAAGATTAAAAAATTCAATTGATTAATATGCAAGTTTCTGTTGTTACTCCAAATTATAATGGTGAAAAGTTTTTAAAGGCATTCTTTGATTCCCTGAATCAGGATTGTGAATTTATCGGGGAGCTAATAATAGTTGACAATGGGTCTAGTGATGGAAGCAGGGATTATATTAAAAATTACTCATTTAACTTTCCGGTCAACCTTATTGAAAACAGTGAAAATTTAGGATTTGCTCCAGCAGTCAATCAGGCAATCAGGCAGTCCAAATATGATTATATTTTTTCCATAAATAACGATACAGAAATCAAAAAAGGTTCCATTAAGGCATTAATTGATTTAATCACATCTTCTGAAGATATTTTTTCAGTTCAGGCTAAAATGCTTCAATATGATAATAAGGAACTGATTGATGATGTCGGTGATGAATATAATCTGCTTGCATGGACCAAAAAAACCGGTGAAAATCATAAATCAAGCGATTATGTCGAAGTTAAGGATATATTTTCATCATGCGCCGGAGCTGCAATGTATAAGAAGTCTGTTTTAAATGAAATTGGAATGTTTGATGATAACTTCTTTGCATATATGGAAGATGTGGACTTGGCTATCAGATCAAGAATCTATGGCTATAGAAATTTGTTGTGTCCGCAGGCTATTGTATATCATATTGGAAGTGCAACAAGCGGAAGCAGACATAATGATTTTAAAGTGAAGTTGGCGGCGCGCAATAACGTTTGGGTTGTTTATAAGAATCTTCCGATACCATTAAAAATCCTGAATTTTATCTTTTTGTTTTTAGGTTTTTTAATCAAATACATTTTCTTTTTAAAGAAAGGCTTCGGTTCAACTTATTTGGCTGGAATTAAAGAGGGTTTAAATACGAGAAGCAAAATAAATAAAGTAAAATTTAATTCCAAGAATACAAAAAATTATTTTAAAATAGAGTACAGATTAATAATAAATACACTAAAATTTTTAAAAAAGTAAATAGTTGAGTTTTATGGACCTTTCAATAGTAATTTTGAATTATCAAACATTTGAATTAACTAAAAATACAATAAATTCCATTTTTGAATATGAATATCCTTTTAGTTATGAAGTTCTTTTGGTTGATAATGCATCTGGTGACGATAGCTTATCCAGACTGAAGGATTACTTTAAAGACAATGTCATATTCATAGAATCCAGGGAAAATAATGGATTTGCAGCCGGGAACAACCAGGCATTGAAGATTGCCAAGGGCAAATATCAGCTTCTGTTGAATTCAGACACAATCGTTTGGGAAAATACTCTCGAAAGCATATATTATTATATGGAAAAGCACACTGATGTGGGCGCTACAGGATGCAGGGTTCTTTTAGAAAATGGTGATTTGGATAAGGCCTGTAAAAGAAGCTTTCCAAACGTTAAAAACTCATTTTTCAGATTATTCCATATTCCAACAAAAAGCAAGGACGATAATTATAATTTGGACAGTCTTCCTGATGATGGAGTATACGAAATTGACTGCTTAACCGGTGCATTCATGTTCATCCGAAAGGAAGCTTTAGATGAAGTTGGATTTTTGGATGAAACATTTTTCATGTATGGTGAGGATATTGATTTGTGTTTTAGAATAAAGCAGGCCGGATGGAAAATAGTTTACTATGGAAAATCAAAAATCACTCACTTTAAGGGAGCAAGCAGTAAAAAACAAAAATCCAAATTGATATATGAATTTTACCGTGCAATGTATGTATATTATAAAAAGCATCATGCTCATGAATCTTTTTTCATTACAAATTTCATTGTATACTTTGGAATTGCTCTTTTATGCATTTTAAAGCTATTTTTAAATTTATTTAAAAAGAAAAGTTAAATAATATAACTACCTAATATAAATTAACACTAATTTTTTGGTAGTTAGCATGATAAAGGAAAATCAAAGATTATTGAATATCAGTTTAGTATTAATTGACGTACTAGTTATTGTAGTGTCATTATGGTCTTCAATATTGTTAAGATTTCATACAACTCTTTTTGGTCCGATAGGGGACCATTTGGGCTATGAAACTTATGCACTTTTCATGTTTGTCGCTGTCATACCTGTTTATTTAATTCTGTATTTTGCTTTTGGATTATACAAGCCGCGCAGAACCTATAAAAATATTTTCTCGGAAGCAACTCAAATTATTAAAGTAAATATCGTTGCATTTTTTGTATTGGTATCCATTTTATTCATTATCAATCAGCCGGACTTTTCAAGAATAATGCTATTCTTACTTGCGATTATTGCAACATTCTTAGGAATCATCGAAAGGTTCATTATTAGAAGCATTTTAATCAATATGAGAGTTAACAATAAGAATCTAAAGCATATTCTCATTGTCGGTGATAATGATTTGGCTTTTACCTTTGCCCGTAGAATTAAGGAAAATCCTTATCTTGGCTTTTCAATTGGTGGAATATTGGGAAGGCCTGAGCACATTGGTCAAAGCGTAAATGGAGTTAGGTTTATTGGATCTTTTAAAGATTTGGATAGAATTCTTGAAAGACATAGATTTGACAGGGTTGTTTTGGCAATTCCATTAAGATATTATTACCGTATCAATGAATTAGTGCAAAGCTGTGAAAAAGTAGGAATTAAAGCAGAAATCATTCCAGATTATATTAGATATTTCCCAGCACAGCCATCTGTGGACATGATTGAGGATATTCCTATAATTAATATTCGCTACGTTCCGTTGGACGATGATTTTAATAAGTTCATAAAAGGACTTTCTGATTATTTGATTGCTATTATAGCCATCATTATAACATCTCCGATAATGATAGTCACTGCAATTGCTGTTAAAATTACATCACCAGGTCCTATAATATTTAAACAAGTGAGAATAGGACATAACAGTAAACCATTTCAGATGTATAAGTTCCGTAGTATGAGAGTACAGGATCCTAGGAAAGAAAGATCTGAATGGACTACAAAAAACGATCCAAGAAAAACTTTAGTTGGAGACTTTATTAGAAGAACAAGCATTGATGAGTTACCTCAATTTTTCAATGTACTGAAAGGGGATATGAGTGTTGTTGGTCCTAGGCCTGAAAGACCATATTTTGTTGAACAGTTCAAAAAATCAATTCCAAAATATATGGTTAAACATCAAGTAAAACCGGGTTTGACTGGTTGGGCTCAAATTCATGGATGCCGTGGAGATACTTCTATTAATAAACGTATTGAATACGATATTGAGTACGTAGAGAATTGGCACATGGGTTTGGATTTAGGAATAATGATTAAAACAGTATTGAAGAAAAATCCGAATGCATATTAGTTTTTTCACATTTTCACATTTGTGCATTTCAACAATTTTTATATTAAATTTTTTTTAATATTGACATGTCGATTACTTTTCAGATGCTCTCTCTAATACTTTATATACATTCTAAATTAAAATTATAATTAACTTTTCTATGAGGGGTTTGGTATGCAAGAAGAAATTTTAAAATTATATGAAAAAGTTCAAGATAAACTTTCACAAGAAGAGTTTTTAGCAGAAATGAACCAAATTAGTAAAACTAATTTTAAAGATGTTCCATTTGTTGACGAAGTCAATTTGGCGCATGAAGTTTTGAAAAATCATGGTGTCACTGACTTTGAGACCATTCCTGCCGAAACCGATTCAAGTGATGATAACGATGATGAAGTAACCTTTGAAATGACTGAAGATCTTTTAGAGAAATATGACAAGGTAAAAGATAAAATTACTCAAGAAGAATTTCTTTCCAGAATGGCAGAATTCAAAAAACAAGAATCTTCAAATCCATTCATGAACGATTCAGGATTTGCAGATATGGTTGTTGGTGAATTGGTCGATGAAGAAGTTGAAGTTGTATCAGAAAAACCGGAATTTGCTGTAAAAACCATTAGTCAACTTGAAAAAGGCAGCAAAGATGCAACCATTGAAGGAAGAGTAATATCCATATCAAATAAAAGGTCATTCAAAACTCGTAAAGGTGGAAAAGGTGAAGTCTGTAATGTGGAATTGCAGGACAATACCGGAAAGATGAGAACCGTATTCTGGACTCAAAACATGCCACTTTTAAAGAAATTCCATGAAGGAGACATTATTCAGATTAAAGGTGTAGATATTAAAGAGGGTTATTCAGGTCTTGAAGCTAATCTAAGGCCAAGAACATCAATTGTTAAATTAGAAGAAAATCCTTCTAAATTCCCAGTTTATGAAGAAGAAATCACTAACATTGCTGATATTGAACCTGATACAAAAGTTAATATTATTGCAAGAATTGTTAGAATTCCAACTGTAAGAAGTTATGAAAAAAATGGAAAAGAAGGAAAAGTCGCATCACTTGATTTGCAAGACGCTTCTGGAAAAATCACCTATACATTATGGAATAAAAATGTTGAGTTAATTGATGATTTAAAATTGGAAGATGGAGACACCGTAAAAATTCTTGCAGCTCAATCCCGTGAAAGAACAAACAGAGACGGCATATCTGAAATATCCTTAAGTCATTGGGATGGAAGAATAATCAAAGGTGACTTTGATGTGCCGGAAGTAGAACAGGAATTCACTAAAATCGGGGATTTGAATGAAGGAACTGATCTCTCAATTAAAGGTGTTGTTGTAAGACTTCAAGATATTAAAACCTTTATTAGAAAAACTGACAATACCGAAGGTAAATTAAGAAACTTTGATGTAGGAGATTCCTCAGGTTCTATTAGAGTTACTGTTTGGGGCGATGACACTGAATTGCCAATTAATAAAGGAGATATTGTTAAAATTATTGGAGGTAATGTTCGTTTTGATGAATACACTCAAAGCGGATACTCAATGAATACTAACTTTAACACACAAATCACTATTAACCCTGAAAATTTATCCATGGAAGAGTTTGAAGAGTTTGAACAATTAAAAGAACAATTAAGACCAACTCCTATTGGAAATATTCCTGAAATTGATGATGATGGAATTGAAATTGATATTCAAGGAAGATTCCTTTCAGTTAATGATACAAATGAGTTCCAAAGGGATGACGGTTCAGTAGGTATTGTTCGCTCAGCAATTTTCGCTGATGAATCTGGAAAAGTTCAATTATCCTTATGGAATGAACGTGCTGAAGAAGAATATGAAGTTGGTGATGCATACCAAATTGAAAACGCCAGAACTAGGCTCGGCATGTATGATGTTGATTTAAACATTGGTAGCGGTTCTAGATTAATTAAGTTATCAGAAGAACAAGCTTCCGCAATGTTTATTCCTGAATTATCCACATTAGAAAAAGCACTTTATGACTATAAGAAAATTTCTGATGTTGATGAAGATGAAGAAGACATAATACTATTAGGTAGAGTAATAGAATTGAATGATATCCGTAATTTTGATAGGGATAATGGTGATACTGGTAGTGTTAGAAATATAGAAATTGCTGATGACACAGGTTCTATTAGAGTCGTATTGTGGAATGATGATGCAAAAATTGATTTGGAAGTTGGAATGCCAATTAAATTACAAAATCCACGTATGACAATCGGTATGGATAATCGTATTGAAGCAGTTGTCGGTAGAGGTACCACAATTCTTGAACCAAGTGAAGATGAATTAAGCAAATTACCAACTTATGATGAATTAAAAGAAGCTATATATGTTCCAAAAACTATTGAAGCTTTATTGGAAGATGACACTAATATTCGTGTCACAGGTACAATTAAAGAAGTTGGTACTGATAAAAATATTCTCAAAAAATGTCCTAACTGTAGATCCAATGTTGAGACAACTATTGAAGAAAATGTTTGTGACAATTGTGGACATGCATTTGATGAACCAAATTACACATTGATGATACCTACAAGAATCGAAGATGATACTGGTGATATTCCGGCTACATTTTTCGATAATTTAGCTGAAGAATTAATTGAAATGAAAAAAGAAGATGTTATCAATTATGTTGAAGATGGATTAGGTATTGAAGATAAACTTCAAGATTTAAACGGGTTGACAGTAGAGATTATTGCTAATGTTAGCTTTGATGAATACAATGAAGAAAGTAGGTTAAATCCTAAAAAAATTATATCAAAATATTATTAAACAACTAAAAAGGAATGATTGTTATGGTAGAATTAGCAGATTTGCCAGGTGTTGGTGAAAAAACAGCAGAAAAATTAAAAGATGCAGGTTTTGCTGATATGATGAGATTAGCTACAGCTACTCCAAAAGAATTATCTGTTAAAGCAGAAATTGGAGAAGGTGTTGCTGAAAAAGTTATTGAAGCTGCACGTAGAGCTGAAAATATTACTTTTGAAACAGCTTTGGAAGTCGATGAAAGAAGAAAAGATGTAGGTCACATTACTGTAGGTAGTCAAGAATTCAACGATTTGATTGGAGGAGGAATCGAAACCCAATCCATCACAGAAGTATTTGGTGAATTTGGATCAGGTAAAAGTCAAATTTCTCATGAATTAGCAGTTACTGTTCAATTGCCAGAAGAACTTGGAGGTCTTGACGGAGAATGCGTATTTGTAGATACTGAAAATACTTTCCGTCCAGAAAGGATTAGACAAATTGCAGAAGGTTTTGAATTAGATAGCGAAGAGGTTTTAAGTAGAATTCATGTTGCCCGTGCATTCAATTCAGCTCACCAAATTTTAATGGTTGATAAAATTAATGAACTTATTCAAAGTGGGAATAATGTTAGATTAGTTATTGTTGATTCATTAATGGCTCACTTTAGGGCAGAATATGTTGGAAGGGAGTCCTTAGCTGTAAGACAACAAAAATTAAACCAACATTTACATTCACTCCAGCAAATTGCTAATACATATAACGTAGCAGTATTCTTAACTAACCAAGTACAAGCTAAGCCTGATTCATTCTTTGGAAGTCCTACCAAAGCTATTGGTGGACACGTATTAGGTCACGCTTCCACTTATAGAATTTGGCTTAAAAAAGGATTAGCAGGTAAAAGAATTGCTCGTTTAGTTGACAGTCCTCATTTGCCTGAAGGTGAATGCGTATTTAAAATTACTAGCGAAGGTATCGTTAGTTAATTTTTCCTTTTCTTTTTTTTTTGAGTCTGTAAAATTTTATAGGCTTATTTAATTTTTATGTGATTTTGAGTCCAATTTTGCATTTGGAAGTCTAAAAATGTCAGAATTCCTTCTTTAGTTTTGTATAATTTCTTTATTATTCTGGATTGGTTTGTCTGTAGTAATTTTCTACTTTGTTGGATGTTTTTTCTATATTTTCATTATCTAAGTGTTCTACATATCTATGGAAGTGATTGATGATGTGTTTTCTGATGAAATCTTTTAATACAACTGGAATGGCTCTGTAATTTTGTAAATATTGTTTAAATTGCTCGATTGCTTCTTGTTTTGAATTTTGTCTGAAGCAATTTTTCAATTCTTTCGCATTTTCGTAAATATAGTCTCTTGCTTTTCCATTAATCTTGTTCCGTCTACAATGTACTTTTAATTTATGATTGATTGTTTGAAATAGATGAAATGTGCATAATTGGTGTTTTACTCCTATTTCATCTGCTACATTACGATACATTGGGAATAAATCGGTTGTTAAGCAAATAAATGGTTTATTTGCCGTTGAATCTAGGATGAATTTTTTCGTGTTTTTTGGTATTCTGCGACGTACAATTCTTTATGAGACTGGAACATTGAGTATTGCATCATATAATGTTAATCTGTAGTGTCTGACTCCATTGAGTCTTAAAAATTGCTCATCGTATAAATAGTAGCCAGAATACTCGAATTCTTTGTTGGTGATTGTTTCTTCATGATTTTTGTTTGACCAATTTCGGATTGTTTGATGAGATATTCGTATTCCAAGGAATATTTGGAAGTATTTACTTATTTTACGAAGTGATTGATATTCAATTTTCATTATTTCAGGTATTTTATCTATTATTTCTTGTAAATAATGTTTATTATTTTTTATTAGTGGATTGTTGCTTATTCCGAATTTTTTGTTGCATTTTTTGCATTGATATTGCTGTTCTCTGAATTCTGTGATGTTTCCATTGATATTTTGTTTGTTTTTTGTTATTGTTCTTTTTTTGATTATTTTGTGGCTTCCACAAACAGGACAAATTGGATTATCATATCTAAATGTATTATTTTCATCTAAGAAGAGTTTGTGATGGGTATTTTCAATTTTTGGGTTTTTATTGAGTTTTCCTGAAATGATTTTTTCTTGATCAATTTTTTCGTCAGAAAAATCGTAAAGTTTAAGTTGTATGAAGTCTAAATTATTATTGAGGACAGATTTAGTTTGTTTGGTCATAAATTATTATTTGTCCTCACTTATTAAAGTATTTTACTATTTTTTAACCATTTATATTGAAATTAAAGAAAAATTAGAACGAATTTTCATCGAATTGAAATTTCAACTGTAAAAAATAAAATTTGAAAGAAGCCTATAAAATTTTACAGACTCTTTTTTTTATAGTTAGTTACCAAACTTTTGTTATAAATGTTTCGAGCCATTGTCATAAACTTTCGTTCCAGAAATCGATTTATTGTAGGTTTTTATTGTTAATTCTTGTAAAAATTCTCTTGATTCTAGATAATAATGTTTAATTTCT